>CANJXH010000078.1 GCA_947478755.1 Betaproteobacteria bacterium
TCGAGGAACATCACGGCATCAAGTACTCGTCAACGGCGATCAATTCGGCGGCCGAGCTTTCAGCCAAATTTATCAACGACCGACACCTGCCCGACAAGGCAATTGACGTGATTGATGAGGCTGGTGCCGCACAAAGAATCCTGCCTAAATCAAAACAGAAAAAAATTATCGGCAAACAGGAAATCGAGGAAATTGTTGCCAAGATTGCGCGCATCCCGCCGCAACACGTTTCGGCAGATGACCGTTCGGCGCTGAAAAATCTCGATCGCGATTTGAAGAGTGTCGTGTTCGGTCAAGACCCAGCCATTGAAGCACTGGCCAAGGCCATAAAGATGTCGCGCTCGGGATTGGGCAATCCTCAGAAACCGATTGGCAGCTTTCTGTTTTCCGGCCCCACAGGCGTTGGCAAAACCGAAGTAGCACGTCAACTTGCCTATTGCATGGGAATCGAACTGATTCGTTTCGATATGTCGGAATACATGGAGCGCCACGCCGTGTCACGCCTGATTGGCGCGCCACCCGGCTACGTTGGATTCGACCAGGGCGGACTGCTGACTGAGGCTGTGACCAAAAAGCCGCATGCCGTGCTCTTGCTGGACGAAATTGAGAAAGCACATCCCGATGTATTCAACATCCTGTTGCAGGTAATGGATCATGGAACGCTGACCGACAACAATGGTCGCAAGGCCGATTTCCGTAACGTAGTGATCGTCATGACCACCAACGCCGGAGCCGAGGCCCTGCAAAAGACCAGCATCGGCTTTACCAGCAGCAAGCAGGCAGGCGATGAGATGGCGGAAATCAAGCGCATGTTCACTCCGGAGTTTCGCAATCGACTGGATGCGACCATCTCGTTCTCGGCGCTCAACCCGACCATCATCCTGCGCGTAGTCGACAAGTTCCTCATGCAGCTTGAAGGACAACTGCACGAGAAAAAAGTCGAAACGGTGTTCTCCAACGAGCTGCGTGCATGGTTGGGTGAAAAGGGTTTTGATCCGCTCATGGGGGCTCGTCCCATGGCGAGGTTGATTCAGGACACCATTCGTTCGGCGTTGGCAGACGAATTGCTGTTCGGTCGTCTCATCAATGGCGGCAAGGTAACCATTGATCTGGATGCCGACGACAAAGTCAAACTCGTGTTTGAAGAAGCTGAAACCGCATCGGTCTGAACTGACCCTCGCAACAAAAAACCCGGCCAAGGCCGGGTTTTTTGTTGTCCAGAACACTATCGGGTTCTGGAATGGCTTCCCGCGTCCCGTTGACCGGGCTTGGCAGCTGCTCGGCGTGGGTCGCCAGTACCGACCGGCTTCGCGCTGCCCTTGTAGGCCGGTTTGGCCCCCGTTCCCGAGCGAGGGGGTTTGGTACCCGCGCCGGCGGAACGATGTGGCTGTCCTTGGCGCGGAGAATTTGCACCGGCACCTGGTGACGAACGACGACCATTGTTGATCGGTTCCGGGCGAATGCTCGGATCCGGCTCGAACCCAGGCACGACCTTTTTTTCAAGTGTTTTCTTTAGTACCCGTTCGATGTCACGCAAGAGGCGATGTTCATCAACGCATACCAGTGATATCGCCTCGCCCTCGGCACCTGCGCGACCGGTACGCCCGATGCGATGGACATAATCCTCCGGCACATTCGGCAACTCGAAGTTGATCACGTGAGGCAATTGGTCGATATCAATGCCGCGCGCTGCAATATCCGTGGCAACCAAAACAGTAATCTTGTTCCGCTTGAAATCGTCCAGCGCACGTTGGCGTGCACCCTGCGTCTTGTTGCCATGCAAGGCCGCCGACTTGATGCCTGCCTTGTCAAGGCGTTCTGCCAGCGCGTCGGCACCATGCTTGGTACGCGTAAATACGAGCACTTGATGCCATCCATGGTTTTCCAGCATCTGTACCAGCAGGTCGCGCTTGCGGCCCTTGTCGACAAGATAGACTGATTGCTTGACCAAGGATGTGGCGGTATTGCGCGGCGCGACATCCACACTTACAGGTTCATGCAATAGCCCGGCGGCGAGAGCGCGAATTTCGTCAGAGAAAGTCGCCGAGAACAACAGGCTCTGCTTCTTCTTCGGCAGTAAAGCAAGTATCCGACGAATATCCGGCAGAAAGCCCATGTCAAGCATGCGATCGGCTTCGTCAAGGACAAGAATTTCGATGCCCGACAGATCTGCGCTGCGTTGCTGAACATGGTCAAGCAGCCTTCCCGGTGTCGCGACGATAATTTCACTACCAGCACGAAGCGCCTTGGTTTGGGGTCCCATGCCCACACCACCAAAAACTGCTGCAGAACGTACATGAGACAGATGGCGGCCGTAGGTGCGCACGCTGTCGTGCACCTGAACGGCCAATTCACGCGGTGGGGTCAGGATGAGGACGCGCGACTTGAATCGCTTGATTGATAGCCCGGCGTCACTCTTGCTGAGCAGTTGAAGAATCGGCAACGTAAATCCTGCTGTCTTGCCGGTACCGGTCTGGGCAGATGCCATCAGATCGCGGCCTTCAAGAACTACGGGGATCGCTTTCGCCTGAATCGGTGTGGGGGTGGTATAGCCCTGCTCGCCAATGGCACGCAGGATTTCGGCGCGCAGGCCGAGATCGGTAAATTGCATTTGAAACTCCTGGATTCGGCCCTGCGTACTTGGGGATACCAGGCACGAACCAGTCTAGGCGGAAACATCTAAGTAAAAGGGGAATACAGCCAACTACAAACAACGCGGCGGTAACGCGTTGTATATTGACTGATTGGCTCACACAACGCGGCGCGGAGTGTAGCATTGCTGAGCCTGGGACCCCTTGTTTTTCGTTGCGGCGCAGCAAATAATATCAACCTCCTGGTTCTGTGCTTGCTGGCCAAGGCGAAAAGTCTCCCCGAAACCAGGAAGTTTGATTAAAAACAGCCTGTTGGATTTAAATACCTGCAATTGCTCGACTTTTGATTGAACTATTTATCTTATGTCTTATATAAGACATAAGATACTTATATGTATAATCAGAACCGATCGCTTCCCTCTCTACTTACCTCACACAGGAGTCAGTCATGACAGATCGCAAATCCCAAATCGCAGCCCTTGAAAAAGACTGGGCAACCAACCCGCGCTGGAAAGGCGTGAAACGTGGCTACACCGCCGAAGACGTCGTCCGCCTGCGTGGTTCCCAGCAAATTGAGTACACGCTGGCCAAGCGCGGTGCCGAAACCCTGTGGAACAAGGTTAATGGTGGTGCCAAGAAGGGTTATGTGAACGCCTTCGGCGCAATCACCGCCGGTCAAGCCATGCAGCAGGCCAAGGCTGGTCTGGAAGCCGTGTATCTGTCCGGCTGGCAAGTTGCCGCCGACGGCAACACCTCCGAAACCATGTATCCCGACCAGTCGCTGTATGCCTATGACTCCGTCCCCACTATGGTTCGCCGTATCAACAACACGTTCAAGCGTGCTGATGAAATCCAGTGGTCACGTGGCATTGAGCCGGGCCACAAGGATTTTGTCGACTACTTCCTGCCGATCGTCGCTGATGCCGAAGCCGGTTTCGGTGGCGTACTGAATGCTTTCGAACTGATGAAGAACATGATCGTTGCTGGCGCCGCTGGCGTTCACTTCGAGGACCAACTCGCTGCCGTGAAAAAATGTGGCCACATGGGTGGCAAGGTGCTGGTTCCGACTCAAGAGGCCTGCGAAAAGCTGATTTCAGCTCGCTTTGCCGCTGACGTCATGGGTGTGCCCACTATCGTTCTGGCACGCACCGATGCTGAAGCCGCCAACCTGATTACCTCCGATCACGATGCCAACGACAAGCCCTTCCTTACCGGCGAACGCACGCAGGAAGGCTTCTACCGCGTCAAGAATGGTCTGGAACAGGCCATCAGCCGCGGCGTTGCCTACGCCCCCTACGCCGACTTGGTCTGGTGCGAAACCGGTGTGCCGGATATCGGCTTTGCCCGTGAATTTGCGCAAGCCGTGCTGGCCGCCTGCCCCGGTAAACTGCTGTCGTACAACTGCTCGCCTTCCTTCAACTGGAAAAAGAACCTCAACGATAAGCAGATCGCATCTTTCCAGGAAGACCTGTCAGCGCTGGGCTACAAGTACCAGTTCATCACGCTTGCAGGCATCCACATCAACTGGTTCAACACCTTCCAGTTTGCCCACGCTTACGCCCGCGGCGAAGGCATGAAGCATTACACCGAAATGGTGCAGGAACCGGAATTCGCCGCACGTGATCGTGGCTATACCTTCGTTTCGCACCAGCAGGAAGTCGGCGCCGGTTACTTTGATGACGTGACCACCGTGATTCAAGGCGGCTCTTCCAGCGTCAAGGCACTGACGGGTTCGACCGAAGAAGAGCAGTTCCACTAAGAAACGCAGTAAATTGCAAAAGCCGCATGGGGCATGCCTGTGCGGCTTTTGCCACTTATGCAGTACGCTAAACTTGCACCACCCCGCAACCATTGTCACGAGGCACCATCATGAGTCTTAACCTTCCCGCCGGCATGCAGATCACTGCGCCGATAAAGCCCGAATGGGAATTCATCCTCTCGCGCGAAGCGCTCGAACTGGTTGCCAAGTTGCACCGCGCCTTCGAAGCACGCCGTCAGGAACTACTGAAGAAACGTATCGAACGACAAGCCCGCATCGATGCCGGCGAAATGCCTGACTTCCTGCCGGAGACAAAACACGTCCGCGACGGCGACTGGAAGGTCAATCCGTTACCACAAGCCCTGCATTGCCGCCGCGTTGAAATCACCGGCCCGGTTGAGGCCAAGATGGTCATCAATGCCTACAACTCCGGCGCTGACAGTTACATGACCGACTTCGAGGACTCCAACAGCCCGAAGTGGGAAAACCAGGTACAGGGCCAGGTCAATCTCTACAAGGCAATCCGTCGCGAACTGACATACACCAACGAAGCCGGCAAGGTCTACAAGCTCAACGACAAGATCGCCACACTGCAGATTCGTCCACGCGGCTGGCACCTCGACGAGAAGCACGTGTTGGTCGATGGTCAGCGCGTCTCTGGTGGCATCTTTGATTTCGCATTGGTGTTCTTCCACAACGCGAAAGAACAGGTTGCCCGAGGCGCCGGCCCCTTCTACTACCTGCCGAAAATGGAGTCACATCTCGAAGCCCGCCTGTGGAATGACATCTTCTGCATGGCGCAGGACCACATCGGCATGGCGCGGGGCACCATCAAGGCCACAGTACTGATCGAAGTCATCCTCGCCACTTTCGAAATGGAAGAGATACTCTACGAACTGCGTGAGCACAGCGCAGGATTGAACGCCGGCCGCTGGGACTACATCTTCTCCTGCATCAAGAAATTCAAGAAGAACTCGAACTTCTGCTTGGCCCAGCGCAGCGCCATCTCGATGGAAGTGCCCTTCATGCGCGCCTATGCGCTGGCTCTGGTACAGGCCTGCCACAAGCGCGGCGCGCCCGCGATGGGCGGCATGAGCGCGCTGATCCCGATCAAGAACGATCCGGCCGCCAACGACAAGGCACTCGCCGGCATTCGTCATGACAAGACGCGCGATGCCAACGACGGCTTCGACGGAGGCTGGGTCGCGCACCCGGGCCTCGTCTCGATCGCGATGGAGGAATTTGTCAAGGTCCTCGGCGACAAACCCAACCAGTTCGGCAAGCAGGTCGCCGGCAATTTCAGTGGCAAGGACTGGCTCAATTTTGTTCCGGAGCAACCCATCACTGAAACCGGCCTGCGCAACAACATCAACGTCGGCATTCACTACCTGGGCAGTTGGCTGGCCGGGAATGGCTGCGTGCCGATTCACAACCTGATGGAAGACGCCGCCACCGCAGAAATCAGCCGCTCGCAAGTATGGCAATGGGTGGTGTCGCCCAAGGGCAAGCTCGATGACGGCCGCAAAGTCACTGCTGACATGGTGCGCCCGATGATTGCGGAAGAACTGGTCAAGGTAAAAGTATTTGTCGCAACGGCTGGCGAAGACACCGCCACCTACGACCAAGCTGCCGTCATCTTTGACAAGATGTCGCTGTCGGCGGAATACCCCGAGTTCCTTACCTTGCCGTTGTATGAGGCGATGGAGTAGGCAATACTGCCTTTCCCCTCGCAGTGGAATCATGAAAACGGCGCTCTCTGGAGCGCCGTTTTCATTTGCCCCGCCGTGACGGAGTTCCCTTTGGCATAAGGCTTGCGTCTAGCGGGCATTCGAAGAACGCGCTGACGCCACGGATCGAATGGACGTTCAACGATAGAGACGGTCTGCGTCCAGCCACGCAGTCAATTGCCCTTATACGTTGCAAGGAATGCCATGCCATCGTCCGATTTTGTCCACCCGCTGAACGCCTATTTGAAGCGCATACACCACCAATTTGGTGCATTGAAGGAAGGCGCTGTCGCAGACTACATCCCCGAATTGGGCAAAGTCGATCCGGAAGACTTCGGTATCGTCCTCGTCACCACTGATGGGGAAGTTTACGCGGTTGGCGACACAGAGAACGAATTCACCATCCAGTCCATCTCCAAGGCCTTTGTCTACGCGACGGCAATGGCAGATTGTGGCCGCGACGCGGTGTTGAAAAAGGTCTATGTCGAACCCTCAGGGGAGGCCTTCAACTCCATCAGCCTGCACCCCGTCACCGGCGCCCCGCTCAATCCGATGATCAACGCCGGTGCCATTGCCACCGCTGGGCTCGTCGGTGGAAGCACGCCGCAAGCGCAGTGGCAACGAATCATCGACAGCCTGTCCACCTTCGCTGGTCGCCCGCTGGACGTCGATGAGGCGGTGTGCCAGTCGGAAGGCGACACAGGCTTTCGCAATCGCGCCATCGGCTGGATGCTGCGCAACTTCGGCATCATCGAAACCGATCCCACACCAATCGTCGAAAACTATTTTCGACAATGCTCGGTTCTGGTGAATTGTCGCGACCTCGGCATCATGGGCGCAACCCTGGCCAATGGCGGCATCAACCCCCTTACCGGCCAGCGTGCCCTGCACCAGCATCTGGTCGGCCCCACGCTTTCTGTCATGAGCACCTGCGGCATGTACGACTATGCGGGTAGCTGGATGTTTGAAGTAGGGCTGCCGGCCAAAAGCGGGGTTGGTGGCGGCATTGTGGCCGTGTTGCCGGGGCGCTTTGCGGTTGCGACATTTTCACCACGCCTTGACGCCAAGGGCAACAGCGTGCGGGGCATTGCCGCCTGCAAGGCCATCTCGCACGACCTCGGGCTGCACATGATGAGCCCGCCGCGCAACGCCAGCGAGGTGATCTCGCGCGAATACAGTTGTATCGACGCCAGCTCCAACCGGGTGCGCTCTGCCGCTGCCAGGCAAACACTCGCTGCCAAAGGCCGCAGTATTCGCATACTCGCGCTGCAAGGCGACATCGAACTTGATGGTGCTGAACGCATCAGCCGACGTCTGTTGAACGATGAGACCATCACGCATGCGGTGCTAGACATGCAGCGCGTTGCCTTGATATCAATGCCCGCTGCGCGGGTGATTGTCGGTTCGACCCTGGTGTTGCGACAGCGTGGTGGCGAACTTTGCTTTGCCCACGCCTACGACAACGGTCTGGTCGCCGACGTATTGGGCAAGGCCGCCGACGGCCAGCGTCCCGAACTGAAACTCTTCCCCGATGCCGACCGGGCCCTGGAGTGGTGTGAAAACCGCATTCTGGGTGCCGACGCTGCTCCGGCACCCGCCGCACAGACAACACTGGACCACTTCGAACTCTTCGCCAACCTCAATGCCGACGAACGCGAGGCACTGGACGCCATGCTCCATGAATCAGTCCATCGCGCCGGCAGCACCATCGTCAAGGCGGGCGACGAAAATGATGAGCGCATCTTCCTGATAACCGAAGGCGATGTGAGTGTGCTGGTCGAGCCGCGCCCCGGCCAGACACAGCGCCTCGCCACCCTCAGCACCGGCATGACCTTCGGCGAAATGGTCATCCTCGGCCAGCGCATGCGCACCGCCACTGTTCATGCCGATACCAACGTCACATGCCGGGTATTGAAGGCTTCCGATCTCGACCAACTCGCCACCACCCAACCGCACCTCAAGATTGTCATCCTCAACAATCTGGCAACACTGCTCGCCGAAAAGCTCAAGCAGGCCAACGGATTGGTAGCAGCACTGGCGCAATAGTTCATCTTCTGCCGGCGGCAGGCATTCGCAAACCAGGCATGTAACGCCAGATTTCGCGACGCCATCCCGCTGGAGTGGGAAATTCATCGGAAAGGCTCGACCAAACCCTGTGGCCGCGATTTGCGCAACAATGCCAAACAGCTGATCACCGACTGTTCGACGCCATGAGCAAATCTTCCGTTACTTCTGCACCCGCCCTCTACCTGGGAATCGTCCAGTTCGTCTTCGTCTCGACCTGGACGGTGTATGCAATCTTTCTGCCCGGATTGCTGGCATCGGTGGGGATTCCAAAGCAATGGACAGCATGGGTGCTGATGGCCGATCAGATATTGTTCGTCGTGTTCGATGTCGTGGCGGGTTTCGCCGCAGACCGCGTGCATCGTGCTTACGGTCGTATCGGTCCGTGGATTGTCGGGGCAACGATGATTTCCTGCCTCGCCTTTCTGCTCCTGCCATGGCTGGCAGTGCCCGACGGCGCGCCGTGGCGGGCGCCGCTGTTGCTGTCGCTGACCGCCCTGTGGGCGGTCACATCGTCCGCGCTTCGCGCGCCCGCCTTCGCATTGCTCATGCGGCATGCTGCCAAACCACAGGTGCCCGTCCTTGCCGGGCTCGCGCTGATGGGCATGGCTGTGGCAGGTGCCATCGCACCCTGGTTGGGCGCCAGCCTGCGAGAGCTGGACCCACAACTGCCATTTGCCGTTTCCAGCCTGTCGCTGCTGATGCTCACCAGTGGATTGATCTGGGCCGAACGCAAAGCCGCCCCGCAGGATCGACCGACCGAAGCCACGCGCAATACACCCCTGCTTCGTCCAGCGCTGTTTTTCCCCTTGCTGGCCTTTTCCGCCCTTGGCTATCAGGTGCTGTTCAATCTCAACGCCGCGCCACGCTACCTGCGCGATGCCCAGCCGCAGGAACTGGTGTGGTTGATGCCGCTGTTCTGGTTCGGCTTCAGCGGTTCGATGGCCTTGGCCGAGTGGATTACCCGCCGCGCGTCCGTCACACGGCTGTTTGCCTTGTCCTGTGGAATCGGCGCCGGCGGCGCGATCGTTGCCACAGTTTTCCCCGGCCTCGCGGCCGCCTCTGCAGGTCAATTGGTAGCGGGGCTTGCATGGGGTGCGGCGATGGTCGCCGCATTCGGTATCGTCAGCGAGTTCGCCTCAGAGAGCAGCGGTCATCATCCGGCCACGTTCAACGGCTTGCTGTTTTCGATGCTGGCGCTGGCCACGTTTGGGCGAATCGGCATCAATGCCATGGGCCTACCGCAGCAAGCAAACTGGACGACAGCCATCACTCTGGCGCCGGTAGCACTCTGGATTGCTGTCGCCGTTCTCGTATCGAGTAAGGCCGCTGGCTCAAGCGCATCACGCCAGGTCGGCAAATAGCACGGTCATATATCCGGCCTACTTGTGCCCGGTACTCCCGAACCCGCCGGCACCGCGATCGCTCGCCGAAAACTCTTCCACCACGTTGAATCCGACCTGCACCACCGGCACTACGACCAGTTGCGCGAGGCGGTCCATCGGGTTGAGCGTGAATGTCTCCTTGCTGCGATTCCAGACAGAGATGAAAATTTCGCCCTGGTAGTCGGAGTCGATCAACCCCACAAGGTTACCCAGAACGATCCCGTGCTTGTGGCCAAGGCCCGAACGTGGCAAGACGATCGCTGCGAGACCAGGGTCGGCAAGGTGGATCGCAATACCGCTCGGAATCATGTGCGTTTCGCCGGGGCCGAACTTCATCGGGACCTCGATGCAGGCGCGTAGATCAAGCCCAGCAGAGCCGGCTGTCGCATAGTGAGGCGGATTTTCTTTGAGCCGCGGATCAAGAATCTTCACGTCGATGTGATGCATGAGCAATTCTCCCAGAAAGCAGAATCCCCGCGGACTTGCGCGGAGGGAAATTATTTTTTCTTGAGCAGGCCCGCCATGTGTGCCACGATACCCTGCGCTACCGACGCCTTGTCGGCCGGTGGCAGAGGATGGGCACCGGTGGCGTCGAACAGCGTGACCTTGTTGGTATCGCCACCCAGACCGTCCTGCACAAGGTTGCCCACCACCAGCGGAAGCTTCTTGGCCTTGCGCTTGGCTTCGGCATACTTGGCAAGGTTTGTACTCTCGGCAGCAAACCCGACACAGAACGGCGCCTTTCTGAGCGCCGCGACCTCCGCCAGGATGTCCGGGTTCGGGATCAGATCGACGGCCAACTTGGCACCGGACTTCTTGATCTTCTGCGTCGCCGTCTTGGCCGGACGATAGTCGGCAACGGCGGCCACCGCGATGAATATATCCTGGCCTTTCAGGTTCGCGAATACAGCATCGCGCATTTGCAAGGCGCTGGTAACGTCCGTACGCCTCACTCCCATCGGGGTTGACTGTGGTGACGGGCCGGCAACCAATGTCACGCAGGCACCGGCATCCTGACACGCGCGCGCCAGCGCAAAACCCATCTTGCCCGAGCTTGAATTGGTAATGCCGCGTACCGGATCAATTGCTTCGAAGGTTGGCCCCGCCGTGATCAGGACCTTCTTGCCCGCGAGCCACTTGGGCTGGAATGACGACAGCAGTGAGTCGAATATCTCGTGTGCCTCCAGCATGCGGCCCTCGCCCACTTCACCGCACGCCTGATCGCCACTGGCAGGACCAAGCACGGTGACACCATCACTGGCCAGTTGCGCGATATTTCGCCTGGTCGCCGGGTTCTCCCACATCTGCCGATTCATTGCCGGCGCGACCAGCAAGGGGCAGTCTTTCGCCAGACAAAGCGTCGACAGCAGGTCATCGGCAAAACCGTGCACCAGCTTGGCAATGAAGTCTGCCGTCGCCGGCACCACCAGCAAGGCATCTGCCCCGCGCGTCAGGTCGATATGCGCCATTGCGTTGCGCATCCGGTCATCCCACAAGGCGGTCCACACTGGCCGGCCCGACAGCGCCTGATAGGTCGCTGCGCCGACAAAATGCGCGGCAGCGTCAGTGAGGACGACATCAACGGTTGCGCCCGCCTTGACCAGCAGGCGAGTCAGTTCCGCCGCCTTGTAGGCCGCTACGCCGCCGGTAACCCCCAGCACGATGTGCCTGTTTTGCAACGGCGCAGCCTGTTGGCTCATGACAGGTAAAATCGAATGAAAATCATCGAAAGATTCTAACCCGTTATGGCGATATCCGATTGGCCTGAAGCCGAACGTCCGCGTGAACGCCTGCTGGCGAAAGGGGCACAGTCGCTGTCAGATGCCGAATTGCTCGCCATTTTTTTGCGCGTTGGCATCAAGGGCAAAAGTGCGGTTGATCTTGCCCGCGAACTGCTTACCCATTTTGACGGACAGCTTTCCCGACTGGGGAATGCATCGGTCAAAGAGCTTTCAACGTTGCCGGGCATGGGACCGGCCAAAGCCACGCAACTGATGGCCGTTCTCGAACTGGCACGACGCGCGCTGTCCGAGGACATGCATAACCGCGACCTGCTCGGCTCACCACAGGTCGTACGTGACTGGTTGCGATTGAAACTGGCAAATCTGCCCTACGAAGTGTTTGCCGTGCTTTGGCTCGACAACCAGAACCACTTGATACGCTATGAAGAGCTTTTTCGCGGCACATTGTCGCAAACCAGTGTCTATCCGCGTGAGGTGGTCAAGCAGGCACTGGAGCACAATGCTGCAGCGGCGATCCTGGTACACAACCATCCCTCAGGCGTCGCAGAACCGTCACGCGCCGATGAAATGCTGACGCGAGGGCTGAAGGACGCCTTGGCGATGGTGGACGTCAAGGTTGCCGACCACTTCATCATTGCCGGAAGTGCCCAACCGCTTTCGTTTGCTGAACGCGGCTTGCTGTAAAGTCGTTCATTGATTCCCCGGATCACCCCTTCCCATGAAAATGTCCCGTAAGCGCCTTCTCTTCGTTATTCCGATTGCAGCAATAGCGCTGGTTGCCGGATTCAAGTTTCTGACCCGGCCAAAGCCGGTGGCGGTGCTGGTCGCCAGCGTTGAAACAGGACGTGTCGAAACCACGGTGGCCAATACACGTGCTGGTTCCGTCGCTGCCTGCCGCCGCGCCAAGATTGCGCCGTCTTCGGCGGGACATATCGCCAAACTGCCGGTCAAGAAAGGCCAGCGTGTGCAACAGAATGAACTGTTGCTTGAGCTGTGGAATGACGATCTGGCGGCACGCGAGCGTTTGGCGAGGGAGCAGATGGAAACCGCAAAGGCACGTGTAGTGGAGGCCTGTCAGATGGCCAACGCAGCCGTGAGCGAGGCGAAGCAACAACGTGCGCTGCGTGACAAGGGCTTTGTCTCTGACGAACGCGTGGTTCGTGCCGAGGCACAGTCAAAATCTAGTCAGGCCACCTGCGACTCGACGCGCGCCCAGGTAAAGGAAGCCGAAGCCCGCATTTCCGCTTCACGCGCCGACACGCAGCGCTCCTTGCTGCGCGCGCCGTTCGCCGGCGTGGTGGCCGAGATCAATGGCGAACTTGGTGAATATGTCACGCCGTCGCCACCCGGCATTGCCACACTGCCCGTGGTCGACCTGATCGATGATTCCTGCCTCTATGTCACCTCTCCAATCGACGAGGTCGATGCAGCGAAAGTGCAGCTCAAGATGCCGGCAAGAATTACGCTTGACGCTTTCCGGGGCAAGCATTTCCCGGGACACGTGCGGCGCATCGCCCCCTACGTGCTGGCGCTCGAAAAACAGGCGCGTACCGTGGAAGTCGAAGTCGAGTTCGATGATCCGCAAGCGGCACAAAAGCAGGGCAATCTGCTGGTCGGTTACTCCGCCGATATCGAAGTGGTGGTCGAGAGCCGTGACAAGGTATTGCGCGTGCCGACTTCTGCGCTGATGCCAGGCAACCATGTACTGATCATCGAAGACGGGAAGCTGGTCGAACGCGGCGTCGAGGTGGGCCTTTCCAACTGGGAGTTTTCTGAAGTGAAGTCCGGCGTCAAGAGCGGCGACCAGATTGTCACGTCACTGGACCGCGAAGGGGTGAAGGCCGGCGCACGCGCCGAGGTAGAA
>CANJXH010000079.1 GCA_947478755.1 Betaproteobacteria bacterium
AAATGCATCCGCCGTATCTTGGCCAATATGCCCACGTTGATCACTCCTTTTACTCCCGCTCTTTGTTCGAGCGGGCAAGTCAATCACGTGGGTCAAGTTTCAGTGAAAATTACTCCCCTAAGTGGGTCAGTTCTGGGTGGACGTCAACATCATCCCTGAGTCAATTCCTGCAGCTTTCGCTAACTGCAATTCGCCACATCATTTTGCGTGACTGGCGCTGGGGTATCGGGCAACGAAGCGCTATCGCCGCTTCGCCACTCGGGCTCTTGCCTCACGGCACCGAAAACTTCGGCAACAGAAATTCCAGCACGTGCTCTGAGTAGAGCGTCGAGGCCGACCACTGCAGCTGGCCGCCCCAGCCAGGCAGCAGGATCAGCTTGCCGTCGCGGAACAGCGTGACGGCGGCGGTGTCGATTTTGGCCATGGAATCGTTTTCGCCGTTCAATACCAGCACGGGCAGCTTGATGCGATCGATCGCGCTGCGGATATCGTAGCTGGCAACCGCCTTGAAGCCCTCGTTGCGGCGCGGGAAAACCTCGAGTTCATCTGCCAGCGCCTGGACCAGCAGTTCGGTGGACGCGCGTACCCATCGCTGCTTGCGGTCCTGCCAGGATTTCTTTATCGCCCCCTCGGCATCAAGTTTGTCGCGCTCGGAAAACGTGGCGAGGTAGGCCATTCCATCGGCGTCGAGCACCGTGACGCCCGACAGGACGGCGCCGACGATGCGCGGCCCCGGCCGCTCGGCACTGGCGAGTTCGACGCCAATCGTCGCGCCGGTGTGGATGCCGCATACGGCGACTTCATCCAGTCCCAGCTGCTGGACGGCGCTCCAGATCGCTGCGCCATAGCCTTCGATACTGGGTTGGGCTGTTGG
The DNA here is from genome assembly GCA_947478755.1 of Betaproteobacteria bacterium. Taxonomy (GTDB): domain Bacteria; phylum Pseudomonadota; class Gammaproteobacteria; order Burkholderiales; family Rhodocyclaceae; genus Georgfuchsia. Next base: position 875 of record CANJXH010000079.1, read on the forward strand.
TGGCGACGAGCCGCCGTAGCCCGGCGTGTCAAACGCGATCACCCGGATGCTGGGGGAAAGCAGCGGCATCAGCGGCGCAAAGACCTTCGACGACAGTGGCGTTTCATGAAACAGCAGGATCGCGCGCCTGCCGGTGCCGGATTCGACATAGTGCAGCCGTCCGTGCGACGTTTCGATGTAGGCAGGTCGAAGTGGTTCCCGATCGCGCATTTGTCTTCCTTGCAGGTGCGTTGTAGGTACGGTTGGATTGAGGCAGCTTGACACGCCGGGTTTACTTTGTAAATGTGGCGATCAAATTAGCGGCCGATCTTCCCGATCGACGAATACGAGGAGAGAAAACCATGCGAAGCGCAGCCGACCAGGGCATCTTCAATCAATCGCATCAAGTCTGTTTTGGCACGTGCAAGTCTGCCAACCGCTGGATGGGAGGATAAGCGATGACCTCTCGTCCCATGATCTGCACTTTTGACAACGTGGAGCCGGACCTCGCCCTGCTGGGCGGCAAAGGGGCAAACCTTGTTCGACTGACACAGGCCGGTTTTCGCGTGCCGCCGGGATTCTGCATCACGACGGAGGCCTATCAGGCGGCCGTTGCCGCGGGGGGGCTTCGGCAACGCATCGTGGCCATGGCAGAGGCGGCTGACTACAACAAGCCCGATGCGCTTGAGACGACCACGGCCAGTATTCGTTCATTGGTCACTGCCGGCGAAATGCCGGCTTCGCTCCGTGACGAGATCGCCAAAGCCTATGCGGCTCTCGGCGATGGCGTATTCGTTGCAGTACGTTCATCAGGCACGGCAGAAGATCTTGAAGGCGCTTCCTTTGCCGGACTTCATGACACCTATCTCGACATCCGCGGCCTCGACCAGCTGATCGATGCCGTCAAGCGCTGCTGGGCATCGCTGTGGACGGCGCGGGCGACCGCCTATCGCCAGTCGAAGGGTTATGCGCATGGCGATGTCTCGTTGTGTGTCGTCGTCCAGACCATGGTGGCGTCGGAGGTTTCCGGCGTCATGTTCACCGGCAACCCGATGACAGCGGCGACCGACGAGGTGACGATCAATGCGAGTTGGGGGCTGGGTGAAGCCATTGTCTCGGGCATCATCACACCCGACGAATTCACGCTGAAGGCCACCACGATGGCGGTCGTCGACCGGAATATCGGTGAGAAGGCCTTGCGCATCGATCGCGTGCAGCAGGGTGGAACGGTCACCACCGCAGTCTCGCCGTCGGATCAGGCGCGTGCCAGCCTGCTCGACGAGCAGTTGCAAAAGCTGGCGCGACTGGGCCTTGCCGTGCAGGAGTATTACGGCGGATTCCCGCAGGACATCGAGTGGGCACTGCACCACAATGTCTTCTACCTGTTGCAGTCACGCCCGGTGACGGGCGTCGATTTTTCGTGGGATGCCGACGTCAGCGCCTGGCAAAAGACGCCGGAGGACGAAGAGGCCATCTGGACCAAGGCCGGTGCCGAAGAGTGGTGGACGGGTGCGATTTCGCCGCTGATGTTTTCGTATCGGGCGACACTTTTTCAGCGGGTTCATGATCACCTCGCGCAGGTGATGGAAATTGATCCAGGCATGTGGTTCTGGAAATACCACCGTGGCGAGGCCTACTTCAATACCAGCCTGCAGCGCCAGCTGGTGGAGCGCGCATGTCCGCCAAGCTTCCGCCAACCGATGCTGGTGCAGCTGCCACCCAACATCCATGACGAGGTGAAGAGCAAGCCTTTCAGCCTGATGCGGCATCTGCGCAACTATCTGAAGGTCGAGCTGATGTACCCGACGCAGTCGTTCACCCGCTGGATCAAGAGCTTTGACCAGCTCGCACCAAAGGAAATCGAGAAGGGCCGCAAACTGCTCAAGCGTGACCTCACCGAGCTTTCCGACAGCGAGCTGCGCCGCCACATTCTCGACTGCATCGAGTTCGAGTATTACTACTACCCCGAACTCTGGGTTCCGTTCTGGATTTTCAGCCGCGACATGGCGGGCCTGCTGGCCTGGATGGTGGGCACCTGGTACGACGGCGACAATGCATTCGCCGTCGTCGAGCTGATGAGCGGCGTGCCAAAGCGCACGATCACGCAGCGCGAGAACCACCGGTTGTGGGAGCTGGCGGAGGAAATCCGTCATTCACCGGCCCTGCGGAAGTTGTTCGAAGCGCATGAGGGCGCCGCATTCCTTGCCGCAATCAAGGGCACCGCTGCGGGGGACGCCTACCTCGCGAACTACCGCGCCTACATTGACGAATTCGGCCACCGTGGTTCTGCCGATCGCGACCTGTATTTCCCCAAGCGCGCCGAAGACCCGATGATCGACTACCGCTCGATCAAGGCGCTGCTGAGCGTTGCCGAAAGTACCGACCCACTCATCAAGGAGGAGGAGGTCAACGCACGGCGTGAAGTGGTGCGGCAGGATGTCATCGAACGCATGAAAAAGAAATCCTTCGGCATCGTTCGTGCCGAGCTGTTCAAGTTTGTCCACGACTACGTGATGAGTTTCCTGATGGCACGCGACAACGAGCGCGAGATCGCCGATTTCGGCACCTACGCGATCAAGCTGGGCTGTGTGGAGGTCAGCCGCCGCCTGGTGAAGCGTGGTGTGCTCGAGGCAGATGACGACTACTTCTTCCTGACCAAGGAAGAACTGTTCACCCTGCTCGATGGTGATTTGCGCAGGCTGCCGCTGATGCGCGCAAAGATCGCCGCCCGGCGTCGCAACTTCAACGACTTCCTGCGCAAGAAGGTCAGGCTGCCGGACTACATCCGCCGCAACAAGGCGGTCAACCTTTCCCTTGCGGTCGGGGCATCGGTGGATGGCGTTTTCTCGGGGACGGGGACCAGTCGCGGATGTGTCACCGGCCGTGCCCGCGTGCTGCACGGGCCCGAGGAAATCGGTCGCGTCAAGCATGGCGATATCGTCATCTGTCACGCCACGGACCCCGGCTGGACGCCTGTATTCATGGTCATTGCGGGCCTGGTGCTGGAAACAGGAGGTGTGCTGGCGCACGGCTCCTGTCTATCGCGCGAGTACGGCTTGCCCTGTGTCCAGGTGGCGCGTGCGACCGAGTTGATTCCTGATGGCGCCATCGTGACCATTGACGGCGATACCGGCACGGTGACTGTCGAGAAAGAGGCAGCTGCCGAGTTGGCAGCATCCTGACCGGCAGGTACCGGTCAACGCGCGATGCAAAGGCCCCTGCTGACCGGCAGGAGCCTGCCGCTATGAATTCCTCGGTGTGCGAATGGCCTTCAGCACCGCGGGCGTCATGAGCACGATCCAGGTGAAAAAGGCGCCAAAAGGCAGATACAGCGCCAGCAGTCCGTTATACGCAAACGGCCCCGACTTGAAGAAGGGGATCAGCAGTGCGGGCAGGAAGAAGATCGCGCACCAGAGATTGAAGAAGCCGATCCAGCGTGCGAAAAGCGGCGTGGCATGCTGGTCACGCAAAATGGCGATGCCGATCACGCCAACCCATACCGAGAAGATCGGCACGTCGACCAGAAAACAGATCCAGCCGAGGTCGTGCAGCATGCGGGTGATGTCAGGGTCCAGGACGTCAGGGCGATACGAAGCCGTCAGCCAGATGCAGGTCGACATGATGCCTTCCAGCGAGGCAATCGCCACCGAGGCGATCTGCACGTAGGTCAGCACCGGTCGTGCCTCGATACGCCGCGTCTGCATGGCAACGGCGATGCCGAATGGCACCAGCAGGGTAAAGGCGATCATCGAGATCACTTGCCCGAATCGGATTCCGTAAAGATTGTTGAGATAGAAGTCGGCGATCTCGCGGCCACTTGCGGCCGGGTTGGTCGCGGGAATGAAGCCACTGGCAATCACCATCCCCAACAAGGCAAGCACGGTCGCGACCGGGCCGCTCCACGCACACAGCAGCATTGAGAAATTATCGTTGCCCGCGGCGTCAGGTTGCGCCTTGGCGGGCGCACGGGGAGCGTAGATGTCAGGTGTACTCATGGTGGCAATTCCTTCATGCGTTGGTGCATCGAACGGATTAAAGGCCGGTGGCTTCTGCCGTCCAGTCGTGTTGGCGAAAAACGGTCGGCAGCCTTCTCTGTCGCGCAATTTTAGCCGCCATCGCGGGTATTGGGAGCTTGCCGTCGAACCTGACCATTGCCCCATGGGTACGATTGTGGCCGGGTGCGGCGCCTTGTGCCGTTTTGGCGGCAGTGACATTGGCCCCCTCATTCATGTTCAACTGACTAGAATCAACCCATCCACGCACAATTCGCTGGCGTTCAGCTGACGTGGAACATTCAAATAAAAATACAGAGTGATGAGGACACCATGACAGGAAAAAGCCCCGCCGACGTCAAGTCGTTGCCAAATGGCACAGGACTATCGTCCTATGAAATGCAGATGCTTGCCGCCATACGTCACGGCATGCAGGACAGCGTGGCGGGAGAAGTGCATTCGGAAATGGCGAAGACCGTTTGCGGCTTCACCATCGAATTTCTGGACAAGCTACTGGTCCGGCACACCGCGTGGTCGGCAATCCTGGCGCGTCAGAATCAACGCATGGCCGGCACATTGCGGCAGGTGGCTGCACTGCTCTTCGAAGCAGGCGGTGCAGGGGCCGGCGCGCTTGCCATCGCAAACGACACTGCCACTCGTGCGCTGGCCTCCACCGATCTGTCGCTGCCGACGCAGGAACGGATCCAGCGCGAACTCGATGAGGGGTTTGAGCAGGTCATCCCCCTGATGCTCGGCGAACGGCGCCTGCATGCCGGCCAAACGCTGGCGCGTGTCAACCACTTGTTGCGCGAGCAGATAGCGTCAATACAGGACAGCGAACGTGATTTCAATGCGGCGCTGAAAGCGCGTGTCGAGCGCCATGTTGCCCTGGTAGACAGCCAGGTCAGCGTGTCGGCGGAGGCGCTGCAGGACTACCTGCGTTCGCGCTACCCCGAGCGAAAAAATATCGAGGTCACGTCGTTCTACGAGTTGCCGGGCGGATCGTCCAAGTCGACCATCCTGATCGATGTGCGCGGTTTTGAAAATGACGGCATCACGCCGCTCGTGGTGCGTCTCGATCGCGTCGCAGGGTCCACCGACACACGCGTCATCGACGAAGTGCCGACGCTGCGGGCGATGTTCGAGCAAGGCCTGCCGGTGCCCGAGATCGTGCTGGTCGAGCCTGATGCAGGCAAGATCGGGCTTGCCTTCATCATCGTGCGCAAGGTCGACGCCACGCTCGGCGGCAGCATGTGGCATGCCGATCCGCAGATTTGCGACGCAGATACGGCGCGCGATCTGGCGCGCATCCTGGCCAGACTCCACACCCTCGATACAGCAAAGCTCGGCTTGCGCGGCGCGCTGAACTCCGACCCCGCCGTGCATCCGATGAAAGGCCTGATCGACAATATCCGCCACCTGTGGGCAGAGAAGAAGATGGAGCCGGACGGCACGCTGGAAGCCTGCCTGTGCTGGCTCGAACAGCACATGCCGCCCGCGCCCCCTCGTCCTTCCCTGATCCACGCCGATGTCAGTTTCCACAACATTCTGGTCAAGGACAGGAAGGTGGCCAGCCTGCTGGATTGGGAGCTGTCGCACCTGGGTGATCCGGCCGAGGATCTTGGTTACGGGCGCCTGTGCATCGAGCAGCTGATTCCGTGGGACGAATTTCTCACCGAATACCGCAAGCATGGCGGCGGCGAATACTCGGAGGAAACCGGGCGCTATTACGGCATCTGGCGTGGCGTACGCAATGCGGTGTACACCCTGACCTCGCAGCACTCCTTCCAGACCAACGCCAACCCCGACATGCGCTGGGGATTCTTTGCCACCTATTACCGCATGGTGCTGCTGGAAGCCGCCGACAAGGTGGCACAGGCCGGCATGCGGGAACATGCCGGCTGACGTTCCTGCTCACCTTGCCCAATTTCAATGAACAGAGGAGACACAACATGACAACCGTGCAATTTCCCGAATTCGGCATCTACGCCTTGCCCGGCCACGCCCTGACACCGAAGGACATCTATCACGAAGTCCCCAGGGCCGAAGCGCTCGGGCTCGGCTCGGTATGGATCGCGGAACGCCCCAACACCAAGGATATCGGCGTGATGTCCGGCATCGCTGCGGGGCTGACGAGGAACATGGGCATCGCCAGCGGCCTTGTCACCAACCTGACGCTGCGCCATCCGCTCACGGTCGCCGGGTACGCCTCGACCATGATGACGGTGACCGACAATCGCTTTGCGCTGGGCATCGGCCGCGGCGTCAATCCGCTGTCCGACGCGACGGGAACCTTGCGCATCAACCTGAAGGTGCTGGAGGACTACATCGACATCCTGCGTCGCCTGTGGCGTGGCGAGACCGTCAGCTATGACGGCGTGCTGGGCAAGATGCCGAAGCTCTCGCTCGGCATGAAACTCGACGTGCCGCCGCCGGTGATCATGGGGCCGCTCGGCCCCAAAACCGCCTACTTCGCCGGTCGCGTCTGCGATGGCGTGGTGCTCAATTCGCTGACCAGCGTGCGGGCCTTGCGCGAGTTCATCAAGCATGTCCGCCGTGGCGCCGAGGATGCCGGCCGCGACCCGGCCAGCATCAAGATCTGGACCATCCTGATGACGGCCTGTGAAGTGCCGGAAGAAGTCATGCTGCAAACCATCATCCGGCGCATGAATACCTATGTCCTCTTTCCACCGTCGTTCAACCTCACCTGCGAAATGAACGGTTGGGATGTCGCGACATCGGCCGAGATTCGCCGCAAGCTCGCCGAGATCGATGGTGCGCCCAAGGCCGGTGCCATCGGTGACGAGCATACCTCGCGCGAGCTCTCGGACCTGCGCAAGATGAAGGAACTCTACCCGGCGCAGTGGATTCGTGAAGGCTGTGCTGTCGGCAGCGCCGCAGAATGCCTGCCCTGCATACAGGAGCGTTTCGATGCCGGTGCCGACGGCATCCTCTTCCATGGCACTACGCCCGACCACCTGGCACCATTGCTTGAAGCATGGCGCAAGGTGAGGCCTGCCGCGTTCAACAACAAGAAGGTGAATCCAGGACTGTAATGTCCTGGCACCAATGAAATCATTCGCACAAGGAAATTGAACATGGAACAGAAGCAAGCCGTCGGACTGTGGAACTACGCCTCCAGCGGGCGGGACAAGTTCTTTTCGGAAATGCGGCCGGAGCAGGAGAAGCTGCAACCGGTGCCATGGGATGCCCACTACGAGTGGGACGAAACCAGCATGTTCGGTTTCAACATCCCTGAGCATGGCATCGACTGCATCATCTATTACTGGCATCACCCGGTGATGAAGACCGTCTTTGGCGGCATCATGATCTGGCAGGGACTCAACACGAATGCCATCGGTTGCGCCTATACCGACTACCGGCTGGCGATGCCGATGCCGGCCGACATCACCGACTGCACCTACGCGAACGGCGTGCGGGTCAAAATGATCGAGCCGTTGAAGGAGTTCGATATTTCATTCGATGACAAGGCGCGCAATACGCATTTGCGTCTGAACCTCAAGGCGATCATGCCGCCAGCCTGCCGCTACAACAACAACCATATCACCCAGGCCATGAAGACCAGCGGTGAGCTGGTACTCAATGGAAAGGCCTACACCATTGACGGCTATCACAGCCGTGATCGCTCGTGGAACGAATGCCGCAACGAAGCGCAACTCCCGATTCCTCCCATCAACTGGACGGTAGGCATCGTGAACGAGAACTTTGCTTTCCATCATGCCTCTTTCGACAATCGACGCCATCGTCCCGAGTGGGGTGACCTCTTCCCTGCACATGGCGACGACAACAATTGCCTGTGGGGCTATATCTGGGATACCGGTGAGTTGCATGGCATCGTGGCGGTGGACCAGAACACGACCTACGCGTGGAATCCGTTCCGGTCGGAAACCGTGCAAACCGTCCTCACTGGTTCCAATGGCAAGGCCTACCGGATCAATGGCCGCCAGATCGCCAGCACGCAGACCCAGTGCTGGCCCAATATGAGTGGCAACTTTGCACTCATGGAGTGGGACTGTGGCGACAAGGGCGTGGCCTATGGCGATATCCAGATGTGCGCCTGGAGCGATGCCTACAAGCTGATGGAGTCGGTGTTGTCCGGAGGCCGGTGAGGGCGCAGGACAGTTCAATCACTTTTCAGCTGGAACCTGATCCGCGCTTTGCGCCGTTTTGTTTGCGGCACAGTCGCGCGACGTCTTAGAATCAGTGCATGCCGAGTCCGGCCAAGCTGTTCGGTGTCAATCAAACCTATTTCAAACGGCGGAACAGAATATGGAAGTCATTGGTGGTGATAACGTGGTCATTCGTGGCCCCGAGGATGAAGGCCCTCATCCAGCAGGCAAGGACGAGTGGTGGCAGGAAAGCGTCACCTTGATCTGGTGGGATCTGGACAACTACGTCGGCGGGTTTCATCGCATCGGGCATGAGCCGAACCAGAAAGATGGCCCGAAGGTCTATCTCACCAACAGCCTGTTCACCAAAGACCACGTCTACCGTCGTTCCGAATTCATTCCGATGCAGGCCGGGGACCAGTTTGCCAATGGCTTCGCCGGAGGCAACGGTCATTGCCGCTGCGAGTTTGTCGACGGCAAAGCACGATGGACACTCAACGACGACAATGTATCGATGGATCTTGTCGCCGTTGACCACCATACGCCGATCGACATCTGGCCCAAGAGCGGCGAACTTGGCAAGGACGTTGCGCCGGAACACATGGAGGTTGCCAGTGCCGTCACGGGCAAGGTGACGGTGGCGGGCAAGACCTACAAGGTCAATGGCGCTGCCTTCCGTGACCACGGCTGGGGTATTCGGCACTGGGAGAAAATCATGGTCTACCGCTGGGTGGTTGGCGTGTTCGACGCCAGCCTCAGCATCTTCGCCATGACCTTTCTCTCACCCGACGGCACCATGTCAAGTTTTGGTTTGGTGAACAAGGATGGCAAGCTGATTCGCGCCGAAAAGGTGGATATCGTCACTTACATAGAAGCAGACGGCTTTACCCACCGCGGTGGTCACTTGAAGCTGAAGCTGGCCAATGGCGAGGAGTTGGAAACGGAGTGCGAGATTCTGCAGAAGGGCACGGTCAACAGTCACCACGGCAATACCTGGCTGGACACCTTCTGCAAGATGACCTGCGGCGACAAGATCGGTGTTTGCGATTTCGAGATTGCCAACCGGCCGTTCCAGGGCACCACCGCACCGGTTTGCCTGGAAAAGGCCATTACCGACAATGGCCTGTTTCCGGCATCAATCTGATATGGGTTTCGCCACGCTGGCCAACATCGTCAGCATGGCTGAATACGATGGCTGCCACCTTGACGGCAACTTTCAGCCAGACGAATTTCACCGGGTAACACCATGCTGACTTCCGCGCAGAAGAAGTGGGAGATTGCGCAATGGATTGCCTATCTGAAGGACAAGGAAATCCCGGTGCTGGAATCATCGCGGGACAAACTGTCAGCCCTGATACGCGAAAGAAAGGAAGGCCTGGCACCCAAAGAAATGGTGGGCCTCATTTTTCAGGATCCCTATCTGGCGTTGAAACTTCTCCGTCGGGCAGAAGAGCGACGGACAAGCAGAATGGGGCACGAGACCACCACGCCCTTGGCGTCGGTGCTGCAGACCGGCCTCGATGATCTGACCAACGTCGTGCTGAATGGCCCGGTAGCGAATGCGGCCCTGCCCGGAAGTGGTGTCAAGCAATGCCAGCACCGTGCCATCATGGCGGCCGATATCGCGCATCAGTGGGCCAGCATGCGAACCGACATTTCACCTGATGAAGTCGCGATGGCAGCCCTGCTTTCCGAATGCGGGGAACTGCTGCTGTGGCACTTTGCACCCGAACTTCCGCAGCAGGCCATGGACGAATTGCTTTCAGGCAGGGCGCTGAGAACGATACAGGCGCAACAGCAGACTTGCGGTTTTTCCTTCAAGGTGATGACGCTTGAACTGGTTCAGGCCTGGAAGCTGCCCAACCTGATTGCATTGTTGATCAAGGGCTCCGAAACGCCACGGGCCAATCTCGCGCGTCTGGCCACCGATACGGCGCGGCACATCGAGACCAATCCCGAGAACCCGGCGATCCCGGCCGATATCGTCAACATCAATGAAATCCTGAAAGACGCCAGTCCGCATCGACTGGTCAGCGTCCTGCCAATTTCAGACCAATACAAGACGTTTGTCCTGGAGCAGATTGCCGCCCATACCGTCAGCATGGAGCCGAAAAAATGAAGGACCGAAACATCATGCCGAATGATCGTGAACGCACCGTGATCCCCGGCAAATACATCGTGTCGACCTCTGACCGCAGCGGTCGCATCACCAGCGTCAACGATGCATTCGTGGAATACAGCGGTTATTCACGGGAAGAAATGCTGGGCAAGCAGCATAACCTGATCCGGCATCCCGACATGCCACGCGCGATTTTCTGGCTGGCCTGGAATGCGCTTGAAGCTGGCGAGGATTTTTATGGCTATGTCAAAAACCTCTGCCACGATGGCGGCTTCTACTGGGTGTTCGCGCACATACTGCCGGAGTTTGATGCAGAGGGCGATATTGTCGGCTACAAATCCATCCGGCGGGAAGCAAACAGTCGGGCAATTGCAGCAGTCGTTCCTTTGTATGCCGACATGCTTGCTGCCGAGCAGGCAGCCGGCCCCAAGGAGGCGATCGCGGCAGGCCTGTCAGTCTTGAAGCAATATCTGTCGGCACATCGGCAGAGCTATGAACAGATGGTGTCTTCCCTGTAGCGACGGTGATGTTTTCTTTATCTGGAGTTTTTGAATGAGTCATGTGTTGATTATCGGTGCCGGCCATGCCGGCGCAAATGCAGCTGCGATGTTGCGTCAATCGGGTTTCGCGGGCGAAGTGACCTTGATCAGCGAGGAAGCGGTGCTGCCCTACCAGCGTCCGCCATTGTCAAAGGCGTGGCTGAAGGGTGAAACCAGTTCCGAGGCGCTGGCATTGCGCCCCGCCAGCTTTTACGAAAAATCGAACGTCACGTTGCGGCTGTCGAGCCGTGCACAGGCGATTGATCGTGCGGCGAAGGTGGTCGTGCTTGAAGGCGGGGAACGCATTGCCTATGACAAGCTGATCATCGCCACCGGTGCGCGGGCAAGACGCCTGCCGCTCGCCGGTGCCGACTCGCCATCGGTACACGAGTTGCGCAATGTGGCCGATGCCGACCGGCTCAAGGCCGGGCTGGCCGCCGCGAAACGAATCGCCATCATCGGTGGTGGCTACATCGGACTTGAAGTCGCAGCATCGGCCAGGGCGCTGGGGGTGGACGTCGTCATCCTGGAGCGCGAGGCGCGCGTGCTTGCCCGGGTAGCCAATCCCTTGTTGTCCGGTTTTTTCACTGACTATCATCGGGCACGCGGCGTTGAAATCCGCACCGGCGTAGAGATTGCCGGCTTTGACGTGGATGGTGACCGCTTCAACGGCGTGCGTCTGGCCGATGGCAGCCTGGTCGCTGCCGATTGCGCATTGGTCGGCGTTGGCGCCATCCCCAATGACGAACTGGCACGTGCTGCCGGCCTGAAGTGCGAACTGGGTGTCTGCGTTGATGAGGTGGCACGAACCTCCGATGCCGACATCTACGCGATCGGTGATGTTACATGGCGGCCATTGCCGCTCTACCAGCGCCATGGACGACTCGAGAGCGTGCCCAACGCGCTCGAACAGGCCCGGATGGTCGCGGCGGACATTGCCGGCAAGCCACTGCCTGCGGGTGACGTTCCCTGGTTCTGGTCCGATCAGTATGACCTCAAGTTGCAGATTGCCGGGCTTGCCTTTGGCGACGAGAGCATCATCGTTCGCGGCGATCCGGCCAGCGCAAAGTTTGCGCTGTTCCATCTTGACGGTGGTGTGGTCCGTGCAGTCGAAGCTGTCAATTCGCCGGCGGAGTTCATGGCAGCCAAGCCGTGGATACTCGCCGGCAAGGCAGTCGACCCGCAGCGCCTGGCCGATGTCAGCATTCCGATCAAGGAGGTCGCGCCATGAAGACGCGAGTCACGCAACTGCTGGGGGTTCGCTATCCGATAATCCAGGGCGGCATGATGTGGGTGGGGACGGCTGAGCTGGCCTCCGCAGTATCGAATGCCGGCGGCTTCGGCATCCTGACGGCACTGACCCAGCCAACGCCCGACGCGCTGGCCAGGGAAATCGAGCGTTGCCGCGGCATGACCGACAAGCCCTTCGGCGTAAACCTGACCAT
>CANJXH010000080.1 GCA_947478755.1 Betaproteobacteria bacterium
AGCGTTCCTGTCGACGCATGATGATTTTCAGCGGATCCCGTGCAACGAGCTTCTGGCGCAGCAGGGTATTGCGCTGGATACGGGCGAAGACCTGCGTCTGTACCCGCATCTTCACGGCACCGATGGTTTCTATGCCGCCGCATTGGAGCGCCGCAAGTAGCAATGCGTGTCCTTGCCATCCTGTTGCTGCTGTTTTGCGCAGCCACGAATGCCGCGCCGCTCGAGGCCGTTGGCACGGTCGAGCCGATCTTCACGCCAGGGGGTGATGCCGAAGGGGCGATTGTTGCCGCACTGGCCGGCGCAAAGCGCAACATCCGCGTGCAGGCCTATTTGCTCACCAGTCGCGCCGTTGCCTACGGCCTGATTGCCGCGAAGCGGCGCGGCATCGAGGTTGAGGTGCTGGCCGACAGCGAAATGGTGAGGAAGGGCGAGTATTCGCTGATTCCGCAACTGGTGGCGAACGGGATTCCCGTCTGGCTTGAAACCCGTTATGCGATTGCGCACAATAAAGTCATCATCGTGGATGCCGATGGGCCGGAGGCGATCGTGATCACCGGCAGTTTCAACTTCACCCATTCGGCCCAGGAACACAATGCGGAAAACATGCTGCTGTTTCGCGGCAACCCGGCGCTGACACGGGCGTATCTCGATAACTGGTTGCGGCATCGTGACGAGTCCGTAACGTTTGCAGGTGTAAAAAAGTGAGTGCTGAAATGGGAATCGACAACCTGTTTGCTGCCTTGCTGCGTGACTTCGGGCAGTCCGACTTCTGGTGGCAGTTCGGCGTGCTGTTGCTTTGCCTGGCCCTGGCGAAGCTGGCCGAGTATCTGGTCAAGGAAAACAAGCTGAGTGTCGGGCATGCGGCCGACCGCCACTGGCGGATCGGCCATGGCAGCGCCCGGCGGCTGGCGTTCCCGGTGATTGGCATGCTGTTGGTGATTGCGGCGCGTTCGATCATGCGCGGCTGGCATCCGGTCAACCTGCTGTCAATTGCGATTCCGTTGCTGCTGTCCCTGGCGGTGATTCGTGCAGTGTTCTATGTGCTGCGCTACAGCTTCAATCCCTCGGGCTGGCTGGCCAATTTCGAGCGGACGTTCGCAACCCTGGTATGGGGATTGGTCGCACTCCACGTGCTCGGCTTGCTGCCGCAGCTGCTGGACATGCTGGAAGCCGTGACGTTTACGGTTGGCAAGCAGACGCTCAATCTGTGGATGGTGGCGCAGGGTGTATTCACCGTGATCGTCACGCTGCTGATTGCCCTGTGGCTGTCCAGTGTGGTCGATGAAAAGCTGAGCCGGGCGGGCGAGCTCGATGGCAATCTGCGCGTGGTGTTTTCCCGATTGGCCAAGGCAGTGTTGATGGTCCTTGCAGTCATGATCGGTTTGCCGCTGGTGGGCATTGACCTCACCACGCTGTCGGTGTTCGGCGGGGCGCTGGGGGTTGGCCTTGCCTTCGGCCTGCAGAAAATTGCCAGCAACTACGTGTCGGGCTTCATCATCCTGCTGGATCACTCGATACGCCTTGGCAATGTTATTGCCGTCGCCGGGGAACGCGGTCAGGTCACGCGGATCACCACCCGTTATACGGTACTGAAGAATGTCACGGGCGTGGAAATCATTGTGCCGAACGAGATGCTGGTCAGCTCGGTGGTGCTGAACGAGTCTTCAACCGATCCGCGCGTGCGTTTTCCGTTACGCGTGCAAGTCAGCAACGACTGTGACGTCGAGCTGGCGATGCGGCTGGTGGAAGAAGCGGCCAAGGCGCAGAAACGCGTACTGCCGGATCCGCCGCCCAAGGCCAGCATTGTCGAATTCGCGGACAACGGCATCGTGATCGAGCTGGGCTTCTGGATAACTGACCCCGAGAGTGGCACCACGCCACTGCGCTCGGACATCAATCTCGCGATCTGGAAAGCCTTCCGCGTTTCCGGCATCGAGATTCCCTACCCGCAACGCGAAGTGCGGGTTCTGGGGGGCAAGGGAGCATCGCCGGATGGCGGCGTAGAATGAACATCACCATCTTTTTCGTCAGGTAGCTTCATGTTTTTTTCCGGAATGTTTGATCTCCCTTGGTGGGGGCTTGTGCTGGCCACGCTGGTGATGACCCACATCACGATCGCGGCGGTAACCATTTATCTTCACCGTCACCAGGCACATCGCGCGCTTGATCTCGGACCGCTCCCGTCACACTTCTTCCGCTTCTGGTTGTGGCTGACAACGGGCATGGTGACCAAGGAATGGGCAGCGATACACCGCAAGCATCACGCAAAGTGCGAAACCGCAGAAGATCCGCACAGTCCGCAGCAATACGGTTTGCCGCGCGTGCTCTTTGGCGGTGTCCTGCTTTACATGAAGGAGTCCGAAAATCCGCAAACCATGATCCAGTATGGGCGTGGCACGCCGGAAGACTGGCTGGAAATGAACGTGTATGCCAAGGTTCCCGTGCTCGGCATTCTGCTGATGCTGGCGCTGGACATCGCAATGTTCGGCATCGTTTCCGGCGCGCTGGTCTGGGGCGTGCAGATGATCTGGATTCCGTTCTGGGCCGCTGGCGTGATCAATGGCGTGGGCCACTTTGTCGGTTACCGCAGTTATGCCTGCGAAGACGCCAGTACCAATATTTTCCCCTGGGGCATCCTGATTGGCGGCGAGGAGCTGCACAACAATCATCACGCCTTTGCCACGTCCGCCAAGCTCTCCAGCAAATGGTATGAGTTCGACATTGGCTGGTTCTATATTCGCGTGCTTGAGGTTCTCGGCATGGCCCGAGTGAAGCGGGTTGCCCCCAAATGCAGCCTGGTCAGTGCGCGCAGCGAAGTG
Organism: Betaproteobacteria bacterium; assembly: GCA_947478755.1. Lineage (GTDB taxonomy): Bacteria > Pseudomonadota > Gammaproteobacteria > Burkholderiales > Rhodocyclaceae > Georgfuchsia. Next base: position 2,820 of record CANJXH010000080.1, read on the forward strand.
GACGAGCATACCCTGCAGGCCGTCATCACCCATCGTTATGACGTGCTTTCAAAATATCTCAGGTCTTTGCGTCATATCGCCAGCGAGGAGATCGTTCAGTTGCAGATGTCCGGCCGGGAAGGCAAGGCGCTGAAGCGTTTGCTGCGTCAGGAATACAAGGAGATGCCGGTGGAGAAGCGTACCCAACTAGCTTCAGTACTCGAGCGTAGCGCCCGTCTGTCGAAGGCGCACGCCATGCGGGTCGAACTGGAAGCGATCTGGGCCCGCTCAAGTGCAAGCACCGAGCAGTTGGTTCTGCAACTGCAGGACTGGATCGGCAATGCCGAGCAAAGTGGAATATTGCAACTCGAGGAGTTCTCGCGACGTCTGCGGCGATATGCCATTGCTTGATGGGGGTTGATGTCAAGCCGCCGCGGCACGATCCCGTTTCCTGTTGAAAACAGCCGACAAAAAGTCGGCATCACCTAAAAATGGAGGAGAAAAAATGCAATCCGTGAAATTTTCGGGCGTGTCGACCATCGCCTTGTTGTCATTCCTTGCAATCGGCAACTGCGTTGCCGCAGACGAGATGCAGCCCAAACCCGCAAGCTCCGCCACCATTGCGGAACAGGCAAAAATGCGTGCTTCCCTTCCCCCTGACAACGGCCAGGACGAGGAGTTCACGCGTCGCGGCTTCATTGCCACGCCAAAGGAAAGGCAGATCCGTGGCGCCGACGGCCATTTGATCTGGCAGATTGGTTCGCTTGAATGGGTCAAGGGCGAGGCACCGCCCAGCGTCAATCCAAGTTTGTGGCGGCATGCCAAGTTGATCGGCTCGAATGGCCTGTTCAAGATCGCCGACGGTGTCTGGCAGGTTCGCGGCGTTGATGCGTCGAACATGCTGGTGGTCAATGGCAAGACCGGCTGGATTGTGGTTGATCCGCTGATGACCGCCGAAACGGCGACCGTCGCGATCAATCTGGTCAACGAACAGCTTGGCAAGCGGCCGGTCTCCGCCATCATCTATGGCCACAGCCACCCCGACCACTTTGGTGGCGTCCGGGCCCTGATTACGCCAGGTACCAACCCGGCGATCATCGCGCCGGAGAAACTGGTGACCGAAGCCGTCGCCGAAAACGTGATCGCCGGCAATGCGATGAGTCGCCGCGCGTCATACCAGTTCGGCATGGAAGTGACACCGGGGCCGCTGGGTTACGTGACTGGCGGCATCGTCGAGGCATCAGCAATTGGTGGCACAGTGACCCTGGTGCCACCGACGGATTCGATCAGGAGCACGGGCGAGACGCGCGAGATCGATGGTGTCAAATTCGAGTTCCAGATGGTGCCGGAAACCGAAGCACCATCAGAAATGAACCTCTATCTGCCCGAACAGCGAACGCTGTATGTCAGCGAAGACACGACCTGCACCATGCACAACGTGCAAACGCCACGCGGCGCCCTGGTGCGTGATGCCAACAAATGGGCTGGCTATGTCACCGAACAGATTGCGCTTTACGGCGACAAGGTTGAGTCGCTGGTCACTGGCCACTGCTGGCCGCGCTTCGGCAATGCGGTGATCAAGAATTATCTTGGCCTGCAACGCGACAACTACAAGTTCATCCACGACCAGACCGTTCGCCGCATGAACAATGGCGAGACGCCGCTAGAGATTGCCGAGGAACTGAAGTTGCCTCCGGCCATTGCCAACGAGTGGTCAAATCGTGGCTACTATGGCACCGTCCGTCACAACGCCAAAGGCGTTTACCAGCGCTACATTGGCTGGTGGGATGGCATTCCCGCCCACCTCAATCTCTACCCGCCCGTTGAACAGGGCAAGCGCTATGTCCGGGCCATGGGGGGCGCGAATGCCGTCATTCGCGAAGCAAAAAGCGCGATGGGCAAGGGCGACTATCGTTGGTCGGCGGACATCCTCAACCATCTGGTCTTTGCCGATCCTGCCAACAAGAAGGCCAAGGCATTGCTGGCCGACAGCTATGAGCAGATGGGCTATCAGGCCGAGAGCGCCGTCTGGCGGAACTATTACCTGACCGGTGCCGGCGAATTGCGGGGTACAACGCCAATGCACATGGCGCTCGCCAGCCCCGACCTGATTGGCGCCATGCCAGTCCAGTCTTTTCTGGATCTGATCTCGACGCGGCTCAACCCGGACAAGATCGGTGACCGCAAGATGACCCTGTTGATGGAGGACACGGATGCGGGTGTCAGATCGCTGCTCAGTCTGCAAAACGCGGTACTGGTATCAGAGGTGGGGAAATCGATTGACGCGCCCACGGTCAGCGTGAGTGGCAATCGCAAACTGTTGATGGGGCTGTTTGTTGCCAAGCAGCCACTTGAGAAAATGGAATCAGCCGGGCTCAAGGTCAGCGGTGATCGCGATGCGTTTGCGGCCTTGCTGGCGGCCATTGAGCGACCACCGACGGATTTCGCGATCATCGCGCCGTGATGCTCGCCACGCATCGGTCATGAAAGATACGGAGAAAAGTATGGCTCGACACTTACACATTTCGTCCATTGGGCTGGGCTTGTTGTTGGTGATTACAAGCGCCGTCGCACAGACGCCGTTGCCGAAGGCCAAACCCGCCACGGCGGCAACCATCGCCGCGCAGCAAAGGGTGACGGCATCCCTGCCGAAGGAGGATGGCCGCGACGAAAAGTGGGCACGGCAGGGATTCATCGGCACGCTTGAAGATCCTGTGTCGCGCCGCGCTGACGGCAGTATTGCCTTCAACCCGGAATCGACGCGGTTTCTCGAACAACATGAAGCACCTCCGACGGTCAACCCTGCACTGTGGCGGCATCAGCAGATATTGCGCATCCACGGACTGTTCCAGGTGTCGCCGAACGTCTATCAGGTACGTGGCCTGTCGGCCACCAATCCCACGTTCATTCGCGGCAAATCCGGTTGGGTCGTGATTGATCCCGACATGACGACCGAGACGGCAAGCAGCGTGATGAAACTGGTTGAGCAGCATCTGGGCAAGCATCCGATCTCTGCCGTCATCTATTCACACAGCCACGTCGATCATTTTGGCGGCGTTCGCGGTGTGCTTGGCGAGCAGCAGACTGTCCCGGTCATTGTTGCGCCTGAGCACATGATCGAAGAAGCCGGTGCGGAATGGGTGATGGTCGGCAACATCATGACGCGGCGCTCGCACTTCCAGTGGGGGCTCGATCTACCGCGCGATCCGAGTGGCTTCGTCGGCACCGGACTGAGCAGTGAAGTACCGGTTGGCACCATCCGCCTGATCCCGCCCAGCGACACGGTCAGCAGGACAGGGGAGACCCGCATCCTCGACGGCGTCAAGGTCGAGTTCCAGATGGTGCCGGAAACCGAAGCCGTTTCCGAAATGAACATTTATTTGCCGGATGAGCGTGTGCTGTACATCGCGGAATTCGCGACGGCCACGATGCACAACCTGCAAACGCCACGCGGCGCGAAGGCGCGCGATGCCCGGTCGTGGGCTGCGTATCTGACCGAGGCACTCGACCGCTATGGCGCCGGCAGCGATGCCGTGGTATTCGGCCATACCTGGCCGCGCTTCGGCAACGACGAAATCAAAAAGTTCATCAGCTTGCAGCGCGACAACTACAAATTCATTCATGACCAGACCCTGCGCATGGCCAACCTTGGCATGTCGGCACATGAGATCGCCGACGTATTGAAGCCGCCAAAATCGCTGTCGGATGAATGGTCCACACATGGCTACTACGGTACCTACAAGCACAATGCACGCGGTGTCTTCCAGTACTACATCGGCTGGTGGGACGGTATCCCGGCGCATCTCGATCCGCTGCCGCCGGAAGAACATGCGAAGCGATATGTCGAAGTGGCAGGTGTCTCGAAGATGTTCGCCGCAGCGAAGAGGGCCTTCGGCAAGGGTGAGTATCGTTTTGCCTCCGAACTGTTGAACGACATCGTGTTTGCCGATCCTGCCAACAGGATTGCCAAGGCCTTGCTGGCCGACAGCTATGAGCAGATGGGCTATCAGGCAGAGAGCGCCAACATGCGCAACATCTATCTTGTCTCGGCGGCAGAACTGCGCGGCAAACCGCCTTACAAGAACTGGCTGGGCAGCCCCGATCTGGTGAACAGCATGAACACCGCGTCTTTCATGGATCTGTTGGCGACGCGCCTCAATCCGGCAAAGATCGGCAATCGTGCCATGACCCTCGTGCTTGATGTGACGGACACGAAGGAAACCGTACGTGTCGATATCGAGAACGCCGTCCTGGTTGCTCGGGTAGGGGGGGCGGCCGAAAAACCCGATGTGCGATTGACGGCGACGCGAGGCATGTTGATGGGGCTGTTCCTGCAACAGGCGCCGATCAAGAAAATGGAACAGGCCGGCCTGAAGGTAGAGGGCGACAGTGCCGGCCTTCTTGCCTTGCAGGCTGCCATCGAAAAACCGCCGACCGATTTCCCCGTCGTCACGCCTTGAGCGATGTTGTCAGCGTCGCGTCCCATTTTTCACTTGCGCTGTCTTCTGGGGCATCTTGGGACGAGTTTTGGGCTTCGTGGTGCGCTCTGGCTTGTTTGCCTTGCCCGCAAAGGACTGCCGCAAATCGGCAAATGACTCGCGCAGACACTCGCGCATGCGTTCCGGATCGGGCATGACGCTGCGACAGGCTGTGACGGAGACGCGCAGCGCATTGTCGTAGCTCGTCGTGTTGATCACCATGGCGACGCCATGAAAGAAGGGAGGGGCACCGTTGAAATCAACCATGCGCGCCCCGTCGAGATAAAGCACTTCGCGTGGGCCCGGGACATTGGTGGCGCCCAGATTGACCAGCGGTTTTACGCGCGCCGTGAGGCGCAACCGGTTGGCGCCGCCCAGCAGCCACAGCAGCGGTGCCGGTATCAGTCGCGACCAACTCACCGACTGGCCTTTGCTTTTGGCTTCCGGGTTCCGTTTGAGGGCCGCTTTGGCTTGCGCCGTATTCTTGCATATCCTGATCAGCCGGCGTGCCGCATCGGCTTCGTCGGTTCCCAGCGGCAACCTGATCAAGGCGACGTGATTGCCGCCCTTGCCGCGATCGCTTTCATCCCTGACATCGACGGTAACGCCGACGATCAGGCTCTTCTTGGGTAGTGCGGCGTGCTCGCGCAGATAGGTGCGCAGGGCGCCGCCGATGACAGCCAAGTACACATCATTGACGGTGCTGTACGGCACATGGGTTCGGATGCGCCTGATCTCGTCAAGGTCCAATGAGAGGTGGGTGTAGCAACGGTCCGCATTGATTTCGATATTGAAAATGGTCTGTGGTACCGACAGTTTGTCGCGGATCGGCTTGTCTGAAACCACAGCGTCCCTGAGGAGGCGTTTGGTGAGCGCGTTGCTGATGGTCGGTATCCGGTCGGCCAGTTTGCGTCCGACGACGACACTCAACAGTGCGTAACGTTCAGCCGTGCCGATCAATGCCTTGGTGAATGTGGGCGCAGGCGGTGCAGGCATGGCCTTGTATGGCTTCAACCGGGTGATCCGGTTTCGTTCCGCATTGGTGCGATGTAGCACTGCGGTGATTTCGGCAGCAGAACGGCCATCGACCGCTGCATGGTGAAACTTGATGAACATGGCAAAGCCATTGCGGGGTACGCCTTCCACGGCGTTCAGGCCGTCAATGATGTGGATTTCCCACAAGGGCCGATTGCTGTCCATCGCCTGCACTGCGATGCGTGCGTAGACTTCGTTCAGCTGCTCGTCATTGCCCGGCTCGGGCAATGCGTAGTGGCGAACGTGGTAGTCCAGATCAACGTCGGCACCTTCGACGAACCAGGCGTGATCCAGATCCAGCGGCGAGCGGACGATCTTGCGACGGAATACCGGAGAAGCATCCAGGCTATGCTCGATGTGCCAGCGCAGGCGCTGATAGCGCCTGGCGGCCGATTCGCCGGCAACCGGGGCGTAGATATGGAGAAACCCGCCGTACATCGGCGTGCTTGGCGTATCCATGTACAGGAAGGCCGAGTCCCAAGCATTCAGCTGGCGCTTTGTCTTGTGGCGGGAAACGGTCGTACTTCCGAGCGAGCTTGCAGTCGATTCGCTTTTTTCTGGCATCGCAATCTCCTCTTTCAGGCCATGTTATCCGTCAACGAACGGTTTGGTGCCTTGACGGATATCAATATTGAATTGTTTACCGGCTGCCAGAAAACAAAAAACCCGCCATGGGCGGGTTTCTGATGGCGAAAACGCAACTGAATTACTTCAGCTTGGTTTCCTTGTATTCGACATGCTTGCGTGCCTTGGGATCGAATTTCATGATCGAAATCTTTTCCGGCTTGGTACGCTTGTTCTTGGTCGTGGTGTAGAAATGACCGGTGCCCGCGGAGGACTCCAGCTTGATTTTTTCGCGGCCGCCTTTTGCCATGATTACGCTCCTTAAACGGCTTCGCCGCGCTCACGCAGCTCGGCGAGGACGACTTCGATGCCCTTTTTGTCGATGGTGCGCAGGCCGGCGTTGGAAACGCGCAGGCTGATCCAGCGATTCTGGGATTCGATGAAAAAACGGCGATTCTGCAGGTTGGGCAGGAAACGACGCTTGGTCTTGTTGTTGGCGTGGGAAACGTTGTTTCCGACCATCGGGGCCTTGCCCGTTACTTGGCAAACGCGAGACATGTGAGTTACTCCAGGGAAGCTGATTCAGCAAAGCCGGGCATTCTATCCGAGAAAGCAGTTTTTTTTCAAGCTTTTATTCGGACCGCAATGCCTCCAGCGGATCAAGGTTGGCAGCCCGTCGGGCAGGCATGACCCCGGCGACCAGGCCGATCAGCACCGAGGACACCTCGGCCGCGATGGCGTAGGGCCAGGGGGTCTCGACCGGCAACGAGGGCAAAAAGACCTTGATCAGGGCTGCCAGGCCCCATCCGGCAGCCAGACCGACTGCGCCACCAAAGCCGGCGAGGACTGCTGCTTCGCCCAGGAAGATGGCGAGGATGCGGCGTCGAGTGGCGCCCAGGGCGCGCAGCAAGCCGATTTCCGAGGTGCGTTCGGACACTGCGATGGTCAGGATGGTGAGGATGCCGATGCCCCCCACCAGCAGGGAAATGCTGCCGATCGCGGCGACGGCGAAGGTAATGGTATCGAGCACGGTGCCAAAGGTTTCCAGCATCTTTTTCTGCGGCGTCAAGGTGAAGTCCTCGCGGCCATGGCGGGTGATCAGGACCTGCCGGATGCCGGCCATGACTTCTTCCAGCGGTGCCGTCGGCTCGTAGGTCAAGTGGATTTCACCGATGCTGTCACGGTTGAACATTTCCAGTGCCCGGCCGACCGGGATGAAGACGATGTCATCCATGTCGAAACCGAGCATGTCACCCTTCGGTTCCATGATGCCGATGACACGATAGCGCTCGCCACCGACCCGCATGCGTGCGCCCAGGGGATTGGTTTCGCCAAACAATTCGCGCGCCACCTTGGCGCCCAGAACAACAAATGAGCGGGCATTACGCGGGTCTTCATCGGGAAGAAAGTCGCCGACGGCGACCTTCATTTTGATGCTCTCTGGCATCGCGTGGCTGACACCCTGGATCATCACGCGCCGCGACTTGCCCTCGTGCTCGACATCGCCATTGCCCTGCAGGGTTGGGTCGGAGATGAGCACATGCGGTGCGCGACGCAGTGCCATCGCATCGTCGATCGACAGCGGACGAACGGTATTGATGGCGCCGATCGGGCCGCCGCGTGTATCCGTCTTCCCCGGCGTGATGCTGATGATGTTGGTGCCGAACTGCGAAAACTCGTCGATGATGAACTGGTGCAGGCCTTGGCCAATGCTGGTGAGCAGGATGACCGAGGTCACGCCGACAGCAATGCCAAGCGCCGACAGCAGGGTGCGCATGCGGTGCGACGCGAGCGACTGGTAGGCAAAGCGGATGAAGTCGGCAGTGCGCATCATGTTCTCGACGAGAGGGCGACTACGGGGTCAAGTCTGGCAGCCTGCCGCGCCGGCGCGACCGAAAAAACGATGGCCGTGAACATCGCGGTCAGCGGAGCGGCAACCAGTGCCCACCACGGGGTGGTGAAGGGAATGTTGGGGTAGAGGTCGGCAATCATCTGCTGGCCGATCCAGCCGCCGATCAGGCCGGCGATCGATCCCGTGAGGGCGAGCAAAACGGCTTCGGTGAAAAAGATCAGGCGTACTTGACGCCCGCTGGCGCCCAGGGCCTTGATCAGCCCGATCTCGCGCTTGCGCTGCGATACGGAGATCAGCATCACGTTCATGATGAGGATGCCGGCCACCGAGAGGCTGATCGCGGCGATTCCGCCGACGGCCAGCGTCAGCGCGCTGAGAATGCGATCGAAGGTGCCGAGAATCGCGTCCTGCGTCACCACGGTGATGTCGCGTTCGCCTTCGTGGCGCGCCTTCATGAGATCGAGCACGTCCTGCTTGGCCTGCAGTACCTGACTGCGCGACTTGGCTTCGATCAGGATGCGGAAGACCGACTCGGTGTTGAACAGCGCCTGTGCAGACGCAATAGGCACCACGACGATTTCGTCGGTATTGAAGCCAAGGGATTCTCCCTGCGCGGCAAAGACGCCGATGATGCGAAAACGGCGGTCGCCGATGCGCAACCATTCGCCCACCGCTTCTTTGCCCTGGAACAGTTCGCGCTTGACCTTGGAGCCGATCACGCACACTGGCTGGGCATGGTGCGGGTCACCTTCGGGCAGGAACACGCCCTGTCCCATGGCCATGTCGCGTACCACGACGAACTCGGCGGTGGTGCCCAGCACCGGCGCGGAACGGTTGCGTGCATTCCAGTGCACATCGCCGGCACCGACGATGAGCGGCGCGATGCGGCGTACGTAGCGGCTGCGCAGGATTGCCAGCGAGTCGTCAATCGTGATGTCGCGCGGCGTCTTGCCGACAAGAAAGCCCGGCGTACCACCGGCTGTCTCCGAACGTCCTGGCAATACGATCAGCAGATTGGAGCCGAGGCCTGAAAACTGGTTGAGCACGTAGCGCCGCGCACCTTCTCCCAGCGTCGTCACGATCAATACCGCCGCGACACCGACGCCCATCGCCAGCAGGATCAGCAGGGTGCGACGCAGATTGCCGCGCACCACCTGCCAGCAAAAATCGATCAGGTCGGCGAATCGCATGATTCAGTTTTCAAGCGTCGCGTTCATCGTTGGCTATTTCGCCATCGACCAGTCGCAGGCGGCGATGCGCGCGAGCGCCGAGGTCGCGGTCGTGGGTCACCATGATCAGTGTGCCTCCCGCGTGATGCAGGCCTTCGAGCAGGGCCATGACTTCCTTGCCGGTGTTGCTGTCAAGGTTGCCAGTGGGTTCGTCCGCGAGGATCACGCTCGGATTCATCGACATGGCACGTGCGATCGCCACGCGCTGGCACTGGCCGCCGGACAGTTGGTCGGGGCGATGCCCGGCGCGATTCTCGAGGCCGTACTGGGCGAGCAGGGTCGCCAGGCGCCGCTGCCGCTCAACGGGCTCAACGCCGGCCAGCACCATCGGCAACTCGATGTTCTGCTGTGCCGTGAGGCGTGGAATCAGGTGAAAGAACTGGAAGACAAAGCCGATTTTTTCGCGCCTTAGCTGTGCCAATTCATCGTCAGAGAGACCGGTGACATCGCGACCGTCCAGTTCATAGCGGCCCTGATTCGGACGATCGAGCAGGCCGAGAACGTTGAGCAGCGAAGACTTGCCCGAACCGGAGGGGCCCATGATCGAGACGTATTCGCCGGCAGCAATGGTGAGGTCGATGCCACGCAGTGCATGTACTTCTTCGTCGCCGACGTGGAAGACGCGCTTGATGCCAGTAAGTTTAATCATGAAAAACCTTTAGCCACAGAGGACACAGAGTTCACAGAGAACTGCGAGGATTTTTTCTCTGTGGCCTCTGTGATCTCTGTGGCTTATTTGGATTTTGAATTTGCTTCTACCTCGGCGCGTGCGCC
>CANJXH010000081.1 GCA_947478755.1 Betaproteobacteria bacterium
AAAACACCAACCCAACAGCAACTGCGTAGCTATACTGCGCGCATAACAGGGTGGGTCAGATTTCGATGAAAACCCCGGGTCAGATTTGAGTGGAATTCAACATCAGTGATTTGACGCCGGGGCCGACATCGACCACCACACCCGCACCTTCGTGGCCGAGGATGGCGGGAAACAGGCCTTCCGGATCGGCACCCGACAACGTGTAGTAGTCGGTATGGCAAACGCCGGTGGCCTTGATCTCGATCAGGACTTCACCGGCCTGCGGGCCTTGCAGCTCGACTTCTTCAATGGTGAGTGGAGCACCTGCTTTCCAGGCGACGGCGGCTTTGGTTTTCATGTGACGATCCGATGAGCTTTTGCGGGAGTGCGCATTATGCGCAAGGCACAGCCGATCGGCATATCAGATGGCAGTGATTGCGCGAAAAAAGGCGAAATCTGCGAAACGTGCCAAATCCGCTGCTGCGCACCTGCCAGCCGGCAGGTGCGCCGATTTTCTTGCCTTACTTTTTCGGCTGCATGCGCGCGATGCCCATGCCCAGCCAATTGAACAGGTCGACCGCACCGTTGGGCGCTATCACCATGTTGTTCCAGGGAAAGAACTTGACGCTGTTGCCCAGCTTGTAATGCACTTTCGACTTGCCATTGTCCCAGTCGATGCCTTCGAGGTTGAAGGCGCCGTCGCGGCGGCTGATGCAGTAGAGCACTCGCGTCACGCTGCTGATGGTGCACATGCCGCCGGTGAGCTTGAAGGGTGAAGTCCACTGCTTGTTGAGCTTGCGCTGCTTCGGGTCCCAGACCCACTTGCTGGCACCCACGGCTTCGCTGCCGTTGAGACCCGATGAAATCGCGCTGGCGAGAAAGGTCTTGACGAAGTTCTTGCCTTGCGGCGCGGGATCTTTCGACGGCACTTCGTTGGCGAAGAACACGCCGTATCCGAGCACGGTGGCGGCATTTTCGATGCGCGCGCGCGGGTCGAGCTGGTCATGGAACATGATTGGCGCGACGCCGGCCACGCGCCGGTCGTAACCGTCGATGCCCTTCCAGTCTGCCGGAATCTTGTCGCGCCAGAAGGCGGTGAGATTCTTGTTTTCACCATCGGCGATGATCACCAGCTTGTCTTCGTCTCCCCAACCCATCAGGGCCGGCGAGGTGCCGCTACCGCTGCGACCCGGGGGATAGGGCGCAATCCAGCCACCGTCGGCGGGGTTGATCGAGAAATCGTTGCCGGTCCATTGCACGCGCGCCATGAAGTCATGCGTGACGACGTAGATGCCGTTGTCCGGATCGACCGCGATGCCGTTGCGGACGAAGGACTGCATGGCATTGGTGGCTTCGATCTTGCGCTCCTTGGGCACCAGGTTCAGGTAGCGGTAATCGGAGAAGTCACTCTTCACCGCCAGCATCATGCCGGTATTGCTGGCGAGCACCAGCCAGCCGTCGTAGGTCATGTTGGTGGCGAAGGGAATGAAAGGCTTGCCTTCGAACAACGGCATTTCCCATTCGCGGCGCAACACGATCTCGGAGCCGGCATCGCCTTCGACCGCGTCGCCATAGAAACGCAGGTAGCGCTTGCCGGTGGCATCGTCCTTGAAATAGAACAGATGTTCATTGGCGCGGTTGAGCAGCGAATAGGCATTGCCCATCTGCTCGCTCTTCAACGCGGCACCGATGTACTTGTCGGCCTGATCAAAGATTGCCTGGTTGTCACCCTTGGCGATGAGGCGATCGTAGTGGCGGTCGATGCGCTCGATGTCGTCGGGGCCGAGAAAGGTGCCGGTGCGCATGACATAGGTCGACAGGGTTTCAAGCGTATCGGCATCCAGCTTGATCAGTTGCTGGTGCGAGCCAACCCACATCACGCGCCGGCCATCCGGGTAGACGCTGGAATAGCTGGTGTTGAGCGATTCCATCGGGCCGGTGGCCTTCCATTTGATTTCGTCGGCACGCAGCGGCCGGCTCTTGCCCATCGGGCCGGCCACGGGCGAAATCTTGGAACCGTCAGAACCGCCGTGGATGATCGGCCAGAACGAGTCGGCCATATGCGGGTTGCGCGGCGGCAGGTTTTCGCCAGCACCAGCGCTGCTGGCAACCAGCAGGCCAATGGCCACGGCCGGAACGACGGCCATCATCTTCAATCGGGTCATGTGCGGCTCCTCTGCTTGTGTATTCTGCAATGTCATTTGCTCATCGCGACCGGACATCGGGCTACCCTCTGCGACCCGGTCAGGGCGGGGCCATCTGACCATGGCAGACGCTTGCCGGTCAAGTGATTCGGGTTCCGTGCCTGGCTGAACCCGAGTCATGTCTGGCCGGTCGCGGGCGCGCTGGCGCCTGACTTGTTTGGCATTTGGTCACGACGAACCTGATAGCGTCACAAAACCATCATATTGGCCCGTTACCCTGAGCTCCCTGTCTTATCCCCAAGGTTGCCATGGAGCCGCACACTGAACTTACTGGCGCTGTCAAAGCGCTCGGCAGCGACCACGCCTTTGCCGAAAGGGCAATGGAGCGCCTGCTGCTGGGAACGCTGCCGGCGGGAATGGACGACGTCGCTTCGCCGAATGACCGGCACGCGATCGGGCAGTTTCGCGACATCTTTGACAACTGCCGCCTGAGCGCCGCTTTCCAGCCGATTCTCGACTTCCGGGCACGCAACTATCTGGCGTACGAGGGATTGATTCGAGGACCGATCGATACCGCTATGCATTCGCCCATCGCCTTGTTCGATGCTGCACGCAAGGCGGGCATGAATACCGAATTCGAACGCCTGTGCCGCGAGGTGGTGCTGCGGGAGTTTGCGGCTTTGCGTCTGCCGGGCAAGCTGTTCATCAATGTCAGCATCAACTGCCTGGCCGATCCGCATTTCATGAACGGCCATACTGCCAGCCTGTTGCGCGAGATCGGCCTGCGCCCACAACAGATCGTGATCGAGCTCACCGAAAATCAGCATGTCTCCGATTTTTCGGCCTTGCGTGACGTGCTCTCGGCCTATCGCAAACTGGGCTACCAGATTGCCGTTGATGATCTTGGCGAGGGATTTTCCAACCTGCGCATGTGGTCGGAGGTCAGACCCGAATTCGTCAAGATCGATCGCCATTTCATCAGTGGCATCGCCGATGACGCCTTGAAGTTCAGCCTGGTGCGCGCGATGCACGACATCGCCGAAGCCAGCGACTGCCGGGTCATCGCCGAGGGCATCGAAACGGAAGCGGAATTTGCGACCGTCCGCGACCTTGGCATCGCGTTTGGCCAGGGCTTTCTGATCGCGCGACCGAATGCCAACCCCGACTTTGCCTGCAATCAGGACGTGCAGGAAATGATCTCGCGCAGCCAGGTGATTGTTTTCCCCCACGCACGCGCAGGCAAGATGAGCGCAACGACGGCCGGCGACATGATGTCTGACATCCTGCCGGTAACGCCAGATGCCGACAACGAAGCCATATTCACCCGCTTCGAGGAGGACGCTTCGCTGGTCGTGGTACCGGTCGTCGACAAGTCAGGCAAGCCGCTGGGCCTGATCAATCGTCACTCGCTGCTTGATCGATACGCCCGGCCCTTTCGTCGCGAGCTCTATGGCAGGAAGCCATGCACGTTACTGATGGATCCGCATCCGCTGATCGTCGATCATGACCTCAGTGTGCAGGAGGTCGGCCTGTTGCTCGGGCAGTCACCGCAACATCACATGTTCGATGGCTTTGTGGTGACCGATGGCGGCAGCTACATCGGCATCGGCAAGACGCAGGTGCTGATGGCGTTGATCACCGACATGCAGATCACTGCCGCACGCTACGCCAACCCGCTGACCCAGTTACCCGGCAACGTGCCGATCAACGAACACATCGACCGCCTGATCGGCAAGCGCAGCGACTTTGTCGCCTGCTATTGCGATCTGGACCAATTCAAGCCGTTCAACGATCACTACGGCTACCGCCAGGGCGACCAGATGATCCAGCTGCTTGGCAGCATCCTCAGCCGGATCGGCGACCCACACCTTGATTTTGTCGGCCATATCGGCGGCGATGATTTCATGCTGCTGCTGCAAAGCGAAGACTGGCAACAGAAGCTGGACGACATACTGGAACACTTTGCGTCCGGTATCGAGGCGATGACCGAGAAGCAGCACCGGCAGCAAGGCGGCTATTGGGGCGAGGATCGGCGCGGCAACGCCATATTCCACCCGCTCCCCACGCTGTCGATTGGCTGCCTGATGGTGGGTGCAGGTGACTTTCACAGTCACTACGAAGTATCTGCGGCGGTCGTGGCAGCGAAGAAGCAGGCCAAGAAGATCAACGGCAATTCACTTTTTGTTGAACGACGACGCATGTCCGTTTGACCGGCAAACCACCGGAAGCAGTTGCTCAAAGATTGTAGCCAAAGCCTTTGATCACGGCCTTCACCTTGTCGCTGCGAAGGTATTTCAGCAAGGCGTCAACTGCAGGCTTGTTGCGCCCCTTGTCGAGCATCACCGCATCCTGACGAATCGGCTTGTAGAGGTTTGTCGGAACAATCCAGGCGGAACCTTCGGCAATTTTGCCGTCCTTGTACACCTGCGACAGCGCGACAAAGCCGAGCAAGGCATTGCCGGTGGAGACGAACTGGTAGGTCTGTGCAATGTTCTCGCCCTGCACGAACTTGGGCTGCAAGGTGTCGAGCACGCCTAGCGCAGCCATGGTCTCCATCGCTGCGGCGCCATACGGCGCCAGCTTGGGGTTGGCCAGGGCAATGTAGTCAAAACCGCCACGCTGGAGCACGTCGCCCCGGACGTCGACGATGGCATCCTTCGCGCTCCACAGCACCAGCTTGCCAATCGCGTAGGTAAAGCGGCTACCGGCGACCGCTGCGCCTTCCTGTTCCAGTCTGGCCGGGGTTTCGTCATCGGCGGCGAGCAGGATGTCGAACGGCGCGCCGTTCTTGATCTGGGCGTAGAACTTGCCGGTGGCACCGAAGCTCAGCAAGAGCTTGTTGCCGGTTTCCTTTTCGAAATCGGCGGCGATCACCTGCATCGGGGCGGTGAAGTTTGCGGCTACCGCCACCTGGATATCGGCGGCGTTTGCACCGCCCATGGTCGCCAGCAAAAAGCTGCCCAGAATGATTTGCTTGAGTTGCTTCACGGCGTTTCCTGTGAGGATTGACGATGCAAGGCGAACGACGCGATCAGACCACGCGCTTTTTATCCACCAATGTGGCGCTGCGCTCCTTGATCTTGAGCGGCAGGCCCAAGGCCTCCCATTGCTGCTGTTCCTCGGCAAGTGCTGCGGCGGTCATCGGGGCCTCGTCCAGCCATCCAGCGTCGAACACCAGCTGAAAGCCACGCCCGCTGGTGGTGGCGTTGACCAGAGGCAAGGGTTCGTCACCGCGTGCACGATGGAGCAATGCGGCCATGCGCAGACAGAAGATCGGCACCCACTCTTCGGACTCCTGGGCAACGGACTGCAAGCGCTCCAGCTTGCCGCGCTGGCCGAGCATCAGCCGTGACAGCCGCGATTGGTCACGTTTGGAAAAACCCGGCATGTCGGCATTGGCCACTATGTAGGCGCTGTGCTTGTGGTAACTGGAATGCGCAATCGAGATGCCGATTTCGTGCAGCCCGCATGCCCATTGCAGCAACTGCCGGTCGGCATCTTCGGGATTGTTGTGTTGCGGCGACAGTTGTCCGAGCAGTTGCAAGGCGGTTTGCATGACCCGCGCGGATTGCCGTTGATCGACGCTGTAGTGCTGCATGAAGTGGGCAACGGTGGCCTCGCGCAGGTCATCGTGGTGATAACGGCCAAGCAGGTCGTATAGCACGCCGAGGCGCAGCGCGCCTTCGGAAAACACCATCTGCTCCAGTCCGAACTCATGGAACACGGCGGACATGATGGCAATGCCACCCGCCAGTACCGGGATGCGGTCGGGACGCAGACCTTCGAGCGTCAGCCGCTCGGCGTTGCCGGCCACCAGCAGCAGGCTGCGCAGATGGTCGAGACCTTCGCGGGTGATGCCGCCTTCGGAGAAGCCGTTGAGTTCCAGCAGGTCGCAAATGGCCTTGGCCGTGCCGGAGGAGCCGACCGCCTGCTCCCAGCCGGTATCGCGATAGATCTGCGAAATGGACTGCAACTCGCGGCGGGCGGCGATCTCGGCAGCTTTCATTTGACGCTTGTCAACATTGCCGCCAGGGAAGAAGCGCAGGCTGTAACTGACGCACCCCATGTACAGCGACTCAAGCTGGGAAGGTTGAAAATGCCTGCCAATGATGAATTCAGTAGAACCACCGCCAATATCGACGATGAAATTCTGTCGCTTGGGGTCGGGCAAACTATGGGCAACGCCCAAGTAGATGAGCCGCGCTTCTTCGCGCCCGGCGATGACTTCAATCGGAAAGCCCAGCGCGACTTCGGCACGACGCAGGAACTGCGAGGCGTTCTTGGCGACACGCAGGGTATTGGTGGCCACGGCACGCACGGCGCCCGGCTCGAAGCCGCGCAGACGTTCTCCATAGCGCGCCAGCGCCTCAAGCCCGCGCGTTTGCGAAGCGCCATCCAGCTGCTTGTCGGCATTGAGGCCGGCAGCAAGTCGCACCGAATCCTTGAGCGAATCAAGCGGGTAGATTTGATTGCCGACAACTCGCCCCACCTGCAGCCGGAAGCTGTTGGAACCGAGGTCAACCGCCGCAATCAGTTCATATGCCATCAATTTGCTACTCTATGCACGAATCCGTTTGATTCTAGCATCGGCATTTATGCACGATCGAGACGGTCAGCCAGATATCCCTGTCATGGTTCTGAAATAAAAACGAAAGAAAATGAAAAACTCCCATTCAGCACCCGGAACCAGTAGGAAGACCATGAGTACCTCTGCGCCACTCGTCTCCAACACGCACAGCCAGTTCATCAACCGGGAGTTGTCGCTGCTCGCCTTCAACCGCCGTGTACTGGCGCAAGCTGCGGATGAAAGTGTTCCCTTGCTGGAGCGGCTGCGTTTCCTGTGCATCGTGTCGAGCAATCTGGATGAGTTCTTCGAGATACGCGTCGCCGGATTGAAGGAACAGATCAAGCTCAACAACCGGATCGCCGACTATGACGGCCTCGAACCGAGGGAAGCACTGCGGCGGGTCGCCCTGCAGGCCCATGCCCTGATTGCCGAACAATACACACTGCTGAACGACAGCATTCTTCCGGCCTTGCGCAAGGTGGGGGTGGTGTTTGCCCGCCGCAGCGAATGGACGCCAGCGCAACAGAAGTGGATACACGAGTACTTTGTGCGCGAAGTGATGCCGGTGCTGACGCCGATCGGGCTTGACCCGGCGCACCCCTTCCCGCGCGTACTGAACAAGAGCCTCAACTTCGCCATCGAGCTGGAGGGCAAGGACGCCTTCGGTCGCAGCGGCGCAGCGGCCATCGTCCAGGCACCACGGGCCTTGCCACGGGTGATACGGCTGCCGAAGGAAGTCAGCAACGTTCCCTATGGTTTTGTCTTTCTGTCGTCGATCATGCACCAGCATGTGAACGAAATGTTTGCCGGCATGACCGTGTTGGGCAGCTACCAATTCCGCGTGACGCGCAACTCGGACCTGTTTGTCGATGACGAAGAAGTGAAGAACCTGCGCACCGCGTTGCAGGGCGAACTGCCACAGCGCCATCTGGGTGACGCGGTACGGCTTGAGGTGTCGGAAGCCTGCCCCGAGGTGATGTCGAACTTCCTGCTTTCTCAATTCGGTCTCAATCGCGAGGACATCTATCGTGCCTCGGGGATTGTGAATCTGGTGCGACTGATGTCGGTGCCCGATCTGGTTGACCTGCCCAAGCTGAAATATCCGACGTTCAAACCGGCGCTGCCCAAGATCATCACCAAGCGCTCGGACATTTTTTCCAGCATTCGCAAGCAGGAAATCCTGCTTCACCACCCCTTTGAGTCCTTCGCGCCGGTCGTGCAGCTGCTGCAACAGGCGGCCGATGATCCTGACGTCGTGGGCATCAAGATGACGCTGTACCGCACCGGTGCCGATTCCGAGTTGATGGAACACCTGATGCGGGCGGCAAAAAAGGGCAAGGAAGTCACGGTGGTCATTGAGCTGATGGCGCGTTTCGACGAAGAAGCCAACATCGACATCGCCAAGCGGCTTGAGGATGTTGGCGCGCATGTGGTGTATGGCGTGTTCGGCTACAAGACCCACGCCAAGATGATGATGGTGCTGCGTCGTGAGGACGGCAAGTTCCGCCGCTACATCCATCTTGGTACCGGCAACTACCACCCGCGTACCACCCGCATGTATACCGACTTCGGCCTGCTGACCTGCAACCCGGAAATCGGCGAGGACGTAAATGAGGTCTTCAAGCAGCTCACCGGTCTCGGCAAGGCAACATCCCTGCATCATCTGTGGCAGGCCCCGTTCACCCTGCATGCCAACATCGTCGCCGCCATCCGCAATGAAACCGCTCTGGCCAAGGCCGGCAAGCCGGCGCGCATCATCGCCAAGATGAATGCATTGCTGGAAGGTGCCGTGATCGAGGCGCTATACGAAGCATCACAGGCCGGCGTGGAAATCGACCTGATCGTGCGCGGCGTTTGTGCGTTGCGCCCACAGGTAAAAGGCTTGTCGGAAAAAATTCGGGTGCGCTCGATCGTGGGCCGTTTTCTCGAACACAGCCGCATCTTCTATTTCCACGCCGACGGCAAGGAGTCGCTGTACCTGTCGAGCGCGGACTGGATGGAACGCAACTTCTTCCGTCGCATCGAGGTGGCCTTCCCGATACTCGATGCCAAACTGAAACGCCGGGTAATGAAGGAAGGCCTGCTGCCCTACCTCACCGACAACTGCCAGGCGTGGGAGATGGACAGCGAAGGCAGCTATCTGCTGAAGAAGGCGACGCGTCGCGGTCGCTCCAGCGCGCAGGAAAAGCTGCTGGGCGAATTGACCGACGGCTGATTTACCGGCCGGCAGCCATTGCGGGCCTAGTGCAAGGTGAGCTCGCCGCGCTTGAACTCGCGGAAGGCGGTCTGATACCAGGCGACCGCCTCGTCTTCCAGAACCGGATTGCCTGCAGCCACTGACGCGGTGCCATCGACAGCGACAGCGAATACCTCCACACGCCGTTTGGGACCCAGCACCACCAATTGCCCGTTCTTCAGATAGCCCAGCTCTTGGTAGTTGGAGATGAAGGCGCGAGGTGTCTGACCTTGCTGGTCGAATACGGAGGTACCGAAGAAGTGCTCCTCGCCACGAACGCCCAGCACGTCGAGGATGGTGGGCGGGATGTCGATCTGGCTGACCATGCGATCATGCCGCGTTGCCTTCAGCAGCTTCGGTGCATACAGAATCATCGGGATGTGGTAACCGGGTACCGGCAGTTTGGTCTTGCCTGCTGCCGAGGCGCAGTGGTCGGCAACAATGACAAACAGGGTATCGGCAAACCAGGGTTTGCTTCGTGCATGCTCGATGAAATGCCCGATCGCGTAGTCGGTATATTTGACCCCGCCCTCGCGCCGCCCCGGTGACTTGATGTCAATGCGGCCATCGGGATAGGTATAGGGGCGATGATTCGAGGTGGTCATCACCTGGGCGAGAAACTGCTTGCCGGCAGCATGTGCCTTGTCGAGTTGCGTCAGCGTGTTGTCGAACAGGTACTCGTCGGCCACGCCCCATACGTTTTCAAACCCCACCGATTCCTTGCTGAAATCGGTGCGGTCGACCACCTGGTAGTTGTTGGCCGCGTAATAGGTGTTCATGTTGTCGAAATAACCGTAGCCGCCGTAAATGAAGTAGGTGGCATAGCCCTGGCGATGCAGAATTTCGCCGATGGTCGCGAGATGCTCATTTCCGGGGCGGCGGACAATGGCCTGGCCGGGAATGGGTGTGGCACCAAGGGTCAACGCGTCCAGCCCGCGGACAGTGCGCGTGCCGGTTGCATACAGTTGCGTGAAGAGCATGCCTTCCGCCGCAAGCCGGTCGAGCTCCGGCGTGAGGTTCTGCTTGTTGCCAAAGCTGCCGAGATATTCGGCTGACAGACTTTCGACGCTGATCAACACGACATTTTTGGGCGCTCTGGTGAACGGCATGCGCCGTGGATCAAAAGACTCATCCTTGCCGTTGGTCGTCTTGTTTTCGACCTTCATGATTTCGCGCTGGACACCAAGGTCGGCCAGAATGCGCTGCGCCTTGTCTTCGGGAATGGTGCGGTAGAAACGGTCGTAATCAAGGTCATTGCGGCGCATGGCGGCGGCAAATGTCATCAGGCCGTTGCCCGCCAGTTCGTTGGCAAAGGTGTTGTCGGAAAACTGCATCTGGTCAGTATCGGCGACGAACCATGTGCCAACCGGCAAGGCAACTGCCGCCCCGAGCAGCAGCCAGCGTCGCGGCGGGAGCAGTGGTGATGGCTTGAGCAAGCGATTCCGGCACGCCCAGACCACGAGAGCGCCGATCAGGCCGACGACGCCCAGAAGCATGCCCACCGGGTATGACTCCAGGATGTTGCCGATGACTTCATGCGTGTAGATCAGGTAATCAACGGCGATGAAATTGAAGCGGGTTGAAAATTCCTCCCAAAACGTCCACTCGGACAGGGCACCGAAAAGAAGGACGCTGACCGCCAGCCAGCACCAGAGCAGGCGGCGTCCGCGGGCGAAGGCGCCTTGCGGTTGGGTACCCCATTTGCCACGCAGACCGCGCCAAAGCCATACCGGTGCAGACAGCCACGCCAATACGACCAGGTCAAACCAGAGGCCGAGGGCAAAAATACCGGGCCACAAGGCTGGCGGTACCTGTGCCGTTCCGGTCTTGAACAACAGGACGGCACGGGTGAGCGTTGCAATCGCCAGAAATATCACTGCCAGCGTTGGCGCGGCACCTTGGGGCTTGAGTTGCATCCGGGTCTCGTTTCAAGAAAATCCGCGTTGCCGCGGACTGGCCAAGGCCATCAATAGAAGTAGGTACTGATTACCCATGCCGAACCGGCGCAGAACGCCACGACAGCCCAGCAGACGGCGACGATGCGCCAGAAATGAAACTGCTTGGGAACCTCGGCTTCAGGAGTCTTGTTCATGTCATCAGGTACCGGAAAATCGTGTGGCAGGATAACAAAGTCTTCAGGCAAATAATGAAGGTGATGCATTTCAATGGCAAGATGAAGCCATGTTGTCCAACCCTTGGGTTCCTTCATGACCATTTCAATTCCTGATCTCGCGGCTGAGCGCTATGTCAGCCTGGCCACCTATCGCCGCAATGGTGCCGAAGTGCTGACGCCGGTCTGGCTGGCTCCCGTGGGCAACTGCCTGTACCTGTTCAGCGAAGGCGAAGCCTTCAAGGTCAAGCGCATTCGCGCCAATCCGCAGGCAAGAATTGCGGCATGCGACCTGAAGGGAAAGGTAAAAGGTTCGTGGCTGCCGGTACAGGCCCGAATAGTCACCGAGCCGGATATCAAGGAACAGGCTTACAAGGCCTTGCGCGACAAATATGGCTGGCAGATGGCTTTGCTTGATTTCTTTTCCGGCCTGAGCGGAAAGAAAAAGAAACGTGCGCTGATTGAACTGCAGCGCACGAATACCTGACGGTCCTGATTAAAACTCGTATTCGACCTGCAGGCGCAGGGTGTGATCGTGCGCAACCTGCGATGCGCCGAGCAACCAGGCAGCGTTATATTTGATCGCCTGCTTGTCGCCAATGGGCAGCTTGCCGAAGATGGCCGGGCCCAGCTTGTGATCACGCTGGTTGCTGGGCAGCCAATCGTTCCACTGGCCATACTCGCCAAAGCCCTGCATGCCGAATTCGAGCGCCTGCTCCAGTCGATATTTGGCCTGCCATTGGTACTGCAACAAGGTGCCGGATGAAGCGACTGCATGGTAATTGCGTTCAAACAGCAGGTTGCCGTTGAGTTGCCATTTGCCGAATTCGGTCTGCAGCAGCGGGCCCCATTTCACTTCCCAGCCTTCGGTTCTGTCGGTGGGACGTTCGATTTCGACTAGCAATCCAAGATCAACGGGGTACTGGCCCTGTTCGGTCAGCTGGAATTTGTTTTCCCATTCCAGTGCATCGTATTTCGCGCGTTCGAAATTGTCCGACTTGTACTTGACGTAAAGTTCCGTAAACCACCACTCTTTGGCCCCATAGCCAATACCGATGCTGGTGGCGGACTCCCTCGCCAAATCGCCCTTTCGCCCTGTGCCCAATTTGAAGTCGATTTCCTTCTCGCCGTACTCCACCCCGGGGGTGGAGACATAGTCGGCGGGGCCTGCGATGGTGGCAGAGCTGATGGCCATCATCATCGAGGCAATTGCTATTTTTTCCTTCACGAGAATTTTCCTTGCAGTTGAGTTGAGCTGGAGCGTCCCGCCAGCAGCATGCCGGCCAGGATCAAGATGAATGTGCTGAGATAGAACACGAGTTGCATTCCTGACGGCGTGGCGTCGTACCCGATCAGTACGTGCAGCAGGACGCCAAATGGCGACCGATCAGACAGAAGCCAGGAACTGTCCCAGACCGGACTGGCGAGGCTGGGCAGCTTGTCGGCCTGCACCAGAAAGCGTGCCATCTGGCTCGCCATCGACGCCGCCAGAAACAGGATCAGGCCACTGGTCGCCGAGAAAAACCACTTGGTCGGAATGCGCAGGAATCCGGCATACAGCGCTGTGCCGGCGGTAGCCCCAAGCACCAGGCCCAGCAGCGCGCCCATCAAGATGGTTCCCATGGTCTGCTGCCCACCGACCAGCAGGCCGTACAGAAACAGCACGGTTTCCGAACCTTCACGAAGCACG
>CANJXH010000082.1 GCA_947478755.1 Betaproteobacteria bacterium
CCCGTCATCAAGCTCAACGGTATCGACATCAACTACATCGACGAGGGCAGCGGCGAACCGCTGCTGCTGATCCACAACCTTACCTCGAACATCGATGGCTTTTCGCACAACATCCCGGCGCTGGCCAAACACTATCGCGTCATCGCACCAGACTTGCGCGGCCACGGTCGCACCACGCATTGCGAGGACTACGACAGGGCGCCCGGTTTCTACACCTTTGACAAAATCACTGACGACATCACGCAACTGCTCGCCCATCTCGCCATCGACAGATTCCATTTGTTCGGTCAGGCGTACTGGGGCGTCAGCGTCGCCTGCAGCCTGTTCAACCGCTTCCCAGACCGTGTGCGCAGCATCATCCTTGCTGCGACCTCGATGATCCCCTGCGATCCCGGCGAGAAGCCCTATGAAAAGCTGGGCGAGGTCGGCAAGAAGAACTTCCTGCGCATGCACGAGCAGGCACGCACCGAAGGCATGATGGCCGTGTATGAGGACCGCAAGAAATCCGGCCAGTTCTGGAGCCAGAAGGTTCTCAACAGCCCGCAAATCCTCGCCGAGTTTGCCGAGGCCCACCGCCTAACCTCGCCGGTCGCCTTCGTCCAGATTCCGCACTTCAGCCACCAGCGCCGCGCCGATGTAAGTGCGAAGCTTGAACACGCCGCGCTACCGCTGTTGCTGTTGCTTGGTGAGCAGGACAGCCACAACGCGGCATCGATCAAGAAGATGCGCGAGGACTATTCACAAACGCAAGTGGTGATCCTGCCCGACTGTGGACACTACCCGACCATCGAGAACCCGCACGACTTCAACCACGCGCTGGCGAATTTCTACGCGGGTGCGGAACGCCTTGGACGGTGAGGGCGTAATCCGGAAGCAAAGCGGGCAAATCACCCCTTCAAAGACGTGACCCGCAGCTGCTCGCGTCTGGTGGCACGCAACATGGCCCAGGTGTTGACGATCACCCAGGCAGTGAAGGCATTCAGCGGCAGCCAGAAGGCAAACAGGCCATTCCAGGCGAAGGGACCGTCGTGGAAAAACGCCATCATCACGCCGGGGATCTGCAGCACCCCGACCCAGACGTTGAAATAACCCACCCAGCGCGGGTAGATCGGCTCGGCGGAGCGATCGTTGAGGACGGCAAGACCGATGAAGATCATCTGGATCACGGCACAGGAACCCATCATCACGATCCAGAACCAGCCCTGGTCGTTCATGAGGTACACCAGCGCTTCGGGACGATCCGGCCGGAACGCCGCCGACGCCCAGGCGATGCAGGTGAAGTAGGTGCCGCCGAAGGAGAAGACGCCGCAGGGCACCTGGGCAATTGACAGCACAGGCATCGAGCCTTCCATCTTCGCCGTCCACACGGCATTGCACGCCGTCCACACCCAACCGAAGGCGCAGCCGTACATCATGAAGGCCGACGCGACGCGGATGCCGATGCTGTGATCCTTGTAAAACTGCATCACTTCCGCGCTGCTCGCCGACGGTGGCATTGGCGGGATCAAAGGTACCGCCACGATCATCGCGATGAAAAAAAGCAGCATGAACAGCGGGCCCGACCACGCACAGAAACGAAGCACTCCCGGACTCATTGCTTTCTCCTCTTGAGTTTGATCGGCTACCGGATTGGATTTAACCTATGCCGGCTGTGCGGCCGGTGCAGGCGGCAACTGGCGGATCAGCCAGATATTGGCCAGTGGCCAAAGCGCGAAGGCCACCGCCCAAGCCAGATAGATCGGCGACAGGAAGTAACCAGGGGCGACCTGCGCAAACGCCGCTGTCAGCAATATCAGGTTGCCCGCCATGCAGAGCTGACGCACGATGGACTGCCCTGCCCGGTTCTTGCGCATGCACATGATGGCGGTGTGGAAGGGGGCGGACCAGATGGCGGTGATGGCGAATGTGATGAAGTACTGATCGTCTTGCATCGCCCCCTTGATCAGGAACCAGAAGGTGCCCACCGCCAGAGTGCCTACCACGACCAGCACGCCGAAGACCGGCTTCGTCAGCGAGGGCCACAGCTCCTTGTGCGCGAATTTCCAGAAAAGGTAGATCAGCCAGGCCTCGAATGCTGCCGTGCCGATCAGCGCGAACCACCATGCCTTGAACCACCAGTGGTTGTAGGTATTGAACCAGAGGTCGTAAAACAGCACGTAGCTGCCATCGTGCCAGAAGAACACCGAGGCACCGATGAAGGATTCGACATAGACCTTCTCGCGCATGCACTGCGCCACGGCCGAGCTGAAGTAGATGAACGAGAAAACGATCGCGCCGGCAATGCAGGGCAGGATAGTCTGCCAGTGCGCATCGAGCGCGGGGATGACGGCCTGGTAGTCGTACATGGAAGCTCCCTGGAAAGTGTTTGTCGTGAGCTGCGATTGTATGGAATGGTCGGTTGAATTTGTGGCAGCGCCCGCCTATCGCGGCGGACTGGAATACGCCCGTGATGCCAGCGACGCCGAGTTCAGGCGCCTGGCCAATGTCTTCGGGCACATCTTCAGCGCATCGATGCTTGCCGATGGATTGCAGGTTTGAGCTGCACGGACGCGCTGGTCACTGGCGCAATTAGCGGCGTTTGGGGTGGTCGCGCTCCATTTCCATGGTCGCCAGCATCAGGCGCAAGGCTTCGGCAAAAGCTTCCCCGGCATTCAGGCGCACGTAATCCTTGCGTACAAAAGCCATGGCGGGAAAGTGTTTCGGGGGAAGCTCGGCAAAGATGCGGTCCAGATGCTCACCGTGTTCGCCCGGGAAACGGTGTCTCACTGCGGCAAAAGCCATCGACACCACAAAGTCGATCAGCAGGTGTGACCACATCGCGGTATGGTAGGCGTCGTCGGTTGCTTCGCGCACTGCAGCAACAAAACTTTCAAACAGCTGAATGCCGAAATCCTTTTCACCTTCGACCAATATCTGTTTCAGGCGAAAGCGGTTATGGGCGACGACGTAGGCGGCAACCCCCGGATAATTGACGTGAGCACTGTAGACACGGCGCACCACCGCCTCGACGTCATCGCGCCAGTTGCCGGTCGGTTGCGGCCAGTCCTTAAGCGTTTCGCAATAAAAGGCATTCATGACGCCCGAGGTCAGCGCATCGCGCCCATTCAGGTAGTAATGGATCAATGCCGGGGTGACGCCAAGCTCGCGTGCGACGCGCACGATCGACAAATCCTGCAAGGGCGTGGAGCGTGCCATCTGCAAGGCGCAAGAGATGATCAGGTGGCGATCAAGCAAACCGTTTTCGCTGACCGGCGGCCGGCCACGGCGACGCGCCGGCAGGGGCGTCACTGTTGCCTTGTCAGCAGCTGTTTTTTTCAATCCCTTGCTTGCCATCAGGAAACTTCCCTAGCGTTGCGCGATGCGATGCAGTGTACGTGAAATGCTGGCCAGTACCATCGGTGCAAAGTCTGCGCACAAGGCCGTAATTTCCATGTCGTGTATCGCGCCGGCCATCAACGCAGAACGCACTTGCAACTGTATCTGGTGATACCAGATACCGGTAAACAGAGTGTAGTACTCGACGAACTCCGGGTCGAAATCGGGCCCGCCACCCGCCTTGTAGTGCTGCATGAAGCGCGCCCATACCGCATTGTCCGTTACTCCGTGACGAAAGTAGCCGAGGTCATACGCCGGGTTGCCGACGTGCACCAGTTCCCAGTCAAGGATGACGCTCAGCTCGTCGCCATCTACCAGCGAGTTGTGGAAACCGAAGTCACCATGCACCAGCGTGCGCGGCGCGGTCGCCACACGGTCGGCATTGCTGTCCAGCCAGGCAATGGCGTGATCGATCATCGGCGAGCTTGCCGTATCCAGTTTGGCAATGGTGGCCGCATATGCCGCGACATTGGCACGCAATTGTGCCGCCGTGTAGTTGGTCTCCACCACGCCTTCCATGCGCTCGAACTCGGCAGTCTGCAACCCGTGAATGAGGCCCAACTGTTCGGCAATCTGCATGATCGGTCGTTCACTGCCCGGCAGCGACATGAAGTGGTCACCCGAAGGGACACCCGGCTGCCGCGACACCATCATGAAGGCCCCACCAGCCACATCGGGCGAGCGCTCCAGCAGCAGTGGCTTTGGTACCTTGACGCCTTCGGCATGCAATCGTTGCAGCAACTCGAACTCAATTGCCACCGGCTTGCCGGTCGGCGAATTCACCCAGTCCTGACGCAATACGAAATCCGCCGGCAGGTCACGGGCACCTTGTTGCGATATCAACACCGTGATCTTGGAACGGCCACCGGCCAGCAGTCGGGACTGCGTGATGCGCACGCCTTCACCGCCCAGCGGGTGCTGGCGCAAATACGCTTCCAGCGCCAGATGATCAAAGCTTCGCGCAGCAGCGGGCGGCGCGGACTTGATCGCAGCAAGGTATGCCACCCCTTCGGCATTGGCATTTTCGACAGCGTCGCCCACGATCAGCGCATCGACCGGGTTGCGTTTCAACAGCGCCATGGTCTGGTCCGAGATCGTCGAATTCGATATCAGACGGGAAACAACCCTCAGGCAGTCGTGCGCGCGCGCGCGCGCCTGTCCTTCAAGCTGGGGAATCACCAGATTGTTGAGCGTCTCGGCAACATTGATCAGATAGGTTCTGGCGACTTCGGGTGTGACGACACTGTTCAGTTGCAAATCACTTACTGCTTTGTTTTCGGACAATGGACTACCTCATTGCGGTTGGTTGAAGACACCCAATGGGCCTTCGTTGAGATTAATCACCACTGCCTTGGCAATCGTGTAGTGCTGTAGCGTTTCCAGCGCACCTTCGCGGCCGAAACCACTTTCCTTGTATCCACCCAATGGCAGACCCGGTACAAAATTGTAGTAGCGGTTGACCCAGATGGTGCCGGTCTTGATTTCGCGCGCCATGCGATGGGCGCGGCCCAGATTTGATGTCCACAAACCGCCGCCAAGGCCGTAGATGGAATCGTTCGCCATGGCCACCACTTCATCGTCGGTCTTGAACGGAATCACGCAGGTCACCGGGCCGAAGATTTCTTCCTGGGCGATGCGCATCTTGTTATGCACGCCGGTGAAAATCGTCGGCTCCAGAAAAAAGCCGTTCTCGAATCCCGCAATCTTTGCGCGCCTGCCGCCCAGCAATGTAGTTGCACCCTCCTGCGGCGCCAGGTCGAAATACGCACTGACGCGATCCAGCTGAATCTGCGACGCCTGCGGGCCCAACTGGGTTGCCGGATTGGTCGGGTCGCCCTGCCGTATGCCCTTGAGCACGGTATGAAAACGGTCGAGGAACCTGTCGTAGATCTTTTCATGCACGAAGGTTCGGGTACCGGCGATGCAGACCTCGCCCTTGTTGAAGATGGTTGACAGCACCGCGCCTTCGACCGCGGCTTCGATGTCGGCATCCTCGCAGACGATGTTGGCCGATTTGCCGCCCAGCTCCATGGTCTGCGGAATGATGTTGGCGCTGGCATAGCACATGATCTTGCGTGCCGTCGGCCGCGAACCCGTAAAGGCTACCTTGCGCACCAGCGGGTTGGTCACCAGCGCTTCGCCGACGTCGGGGCCGAGACCCGTCACCACATTGAATACGCCGGGCGGCAGCAGCGAAGATATTTCCTTGACGAATTCGAGCGTCGCCAGACAGGTGGACTCCGCCGGTTTCAGTACCAGCGTATTGCCGGTCGCCAGTGCCGGACCGAGCTTCAGCATCATCGCGAAAAGCTGAATGTTCCACGGAGTGATCGCGGCAATCACGCCCAGCGGCTCGCGATGCACATAGGTGATGGCATCGGGATGGTCGACGGTTTCGCCGTTGATGTGGAAAGGTGTGCCGGCATAGAACTCAAGCATGCCGATGCTGGCGGGAATGTCGAAGTAGGTGGATTCAACAATGGTCTTGCCGTTATCCAGCGTCTCCATCATTGCAAAGTCGTTGAGCCGCGCCTTCATGCGGCGTGCCATTTCCATCAGGATCGCCTGACGCTCGCCGGCCGAGGTGCGCGACCATTTCGGAAAAGCAGCGTGCGCGGCAGCAACCGCACGATCGGCATCCTTGCCATTGCCGGCCTGAATGTAGGAAATCACGGTCCCGGTCGTCGGGTTGTACACCGGCAGCCTCTTGCCGCTATCGCCCTGCACCCACTCACCGTTGATGAAATGGCCGTATTCGGGTTGGAAATACTTACGCTCCAACTCGGCAAACGCCGACGTGGCTTCCATTTTCATTTTGTTCTCCTCCTGTTCGATACCCGGATGGGCTTAATCAGCCTGCTAGCTTCGCGAGTATTGATAGCCGTGTCAATACTCGCTATTGCGTGCTTCAGGCGCCCAGCAGGGCACCCAGCTCGCGTGCCGCCTTTTCGGCAGAAGTGGCGGAAGCATTGGTAGATGCGGACGACATGTAGTCGCCGGCCAGTTTGATCCGGCTTTTCGGATCGGCGACCGCCTGAAACCGGGTCATCGCGCGATGCACGCCGGGGTGGGGAATATCCGGACCAAAACGCCAGCGCTGCACGTGGGCGCATTCGACATTGGCAACCAGCGCCGGAAACAGCGAATGCACGCCGGCAATCGCATCATCCACGATGTGCTTGTCTTCGCGACCCCATTGCCGCTTGTTCCAGCTGTCCAGCCACACCGTCGAGATCAGGCCCTTGCCTGCCGGAGCGCGCCCGGGCGCCTTGTTGTGCTCGATCACCATGCCCACCAGATCGGGGTGCTCACTGCGTGGAATCTGCATCACCGAAGCCGGCTCATCCGGCCGCTTCGTCAGGCCGAGATGAACACCAACGGCAGTTGCATAGGTAACGCCATTGGCAAGCTCACGCCGCAAGGGGTCAAGCTGCGGATATACCTCTGCCATCTGCGGTGCTGGCAACGCGATCACGCAGCCTGCAACCGTGTCCGTCCTTTCCGCCTCACCGGCCTTGCTCCACACCACCTCAACGCCGGATGCCGTCTCCCGCACCGTCTTCACCGTTGATTCGAGGCTGACGTCAAGCTGCCGCGCCAGACCTCGCGGCAGAAAATCGACGCCGGTAGCGGAATTGAAAAACGAGCGACCGACAAAATGGCGCAATACAAAAAACAGATTGACGGCAGACACCTGCTCCGGCGGCGCCATGCAAAAGACACGACACACCGGGCCCACCACGTATTCATAGAGTTCGTCATTGAGTTTGCGCCGGCAGTAATCAGCGGCTGATTCGCCATCAAACTCCGCAGCAAGACTCAGGTTTTCCCAGCTCAGTCTGTCGCCCGCACGAGAAGCATCCAGCATGGCGCGGATCATCAGTACCTTGCTACCCCACGACAGCAGATCGGTCGTGATCGCATCAAGCTTCGAGCTGCCACGCGTGTGCCGCACCCGACCATCACGCACCACGCCCGCGAGATCGGAGGTCGGTGCAATCTGGTCGGCCAGGCCGGCATCATCAATGAGCTTCAGCAGACATTGATAGCTGTCGGGGAAAATCGCCACTGCCAGATCAACCCGAAAATCCCCCATCGACAGCGTCGCCATGCGGCCACCGACATCGTTCGAGGCTTCCAGAACGCGCACCGCAAAACCCTGCTGCTGCAGGCGAAAGGCAGCCGTCAGTCCGGCGATTCCGGCCCCGACCACGATGATGGGTTGCTTGTTGTCCATTGTGTTACCTGCTATTGGTGGGTGACACCTGCTTCACGTTCCTGTCGCTTGATCGCCTTCAGCAACATCGCCGTCATCGCGCCAAACCAGAGAATGAATGCCGTGCCGGCGAGCCAGAACACCAGTATGCCGTTCCAGGCAAACGGCCCGCTCTTGAAAAAGGGCAGCAGCCCGCCCGGGATATAAGCCAGCGACACCCAGATGTTGAGGTAGGCCAGCCAGCGCGGGAACAGCGGCGTCGGACTTTTGTCGGTGAGTATCGCCAGCGCAAATACAATGTTCTGGATGAACGCCGGTGGCCAGGGCAGCACCGCAAAAATCCAGGACATGTCATTCAGCAGAAAGGTCAGCTCCGGATTTCGATCAGGCCGGTAGGCCGTGACCACGAACATCAGGCCCGGAATGAAAAAGAACATTGCATTGGTGGCGCCAGCGCAAAGCTGCGCGTACGACAGTGCAGGCGAAACACCTTCCATGCGCTTCATCTGCGCCGAGATCAGGCCGAACATCGGCGCGACAAACATGCCGCTGACGATGAAAATCACCATCGCACCGCGAATATCGTCGGCATAGGTCTGGTAGTGCCATACCACCTGTTCCTGGGTGAGAGAGGGCGAGGGTGGCGGCACAAAGTGCGAAAACACAAAGCCGCAGAAAAACAGCGTCACACCCACCACCCCGCTCCAGGCGCAGAGGCGTTCAACGTGGAAGCGGTTCATCCTGCGACTCCCTTCCTATCGCGTGGCTTCGGCAGCCTCCCGGTTGATCGCCTTGAGCAGCATGGTCAGCATCACCACAAACCAGAGTGAAAAGGCCGTGCCGGCAACCCAGAAAGACAGCAGACCATTCCAGGCAAACGGGCCGGACTTGAAAAAGGGAACAAAGCTGCCGGGGATGAACAGCAGGCAGACCCAGAACTGGAAAAAGCCGAGCCAGCGCGGGAAGATGGGGTTCGCACTCTTGTCCTGCAGGATGGCGACACCGATCGAAACATTCTGCATGAACGCCGGCGGCCACACCATCACCGTCACGATCCAGCTGGCGTCATTCATCAGGTAGGTCAGTTCCGGCGAGCGATCGGGACGAAAAGCCGTGATCAGGAAAAGGACCGCCGGGATATTGAAAAACAGGATGCCTACCGAGCCGGACGACAACTGGGTATAGGTCATCAGGCGATTGACGCCTTCCATGCGCCGCAGGTGCTGCGAAATGACGGCAACAAAGGGCGAAATGAACATGCTGCTGATCATCATCAGCAGCATGCCGGTGCGGATGCCGGTCGTATTGTCCGTGTACATGGCGACCACCTGCTCCTGAGTCAGCCAGGGGCCCGGTGGCGGAATGAAGCGGGCAAAAGTGAAAGCACTGAAAAACAGCAGTACGCCGATCAAGCCACTCCAGGCGCAGAGCTTTTGCGTTTTGGTATTAAGGTCAATCATGACTTCCTCCCCGTTTGATGTTTTTTCGGATAAAAGCCGAACCATTGTAGTCCAGCCATCCGGCAAAAAACGACCCTGAAAATACCGCAAGTGGCAACCTAAAATACCGCCACAAAAAAATCACGAACGCAAGCGAAAAAGATTTTTTGGCTTGTGGATAACTTGAAATGAAACCGCTAGAATCGGTTTGTGCGTTGGCGCAGATTTCAGCCTGAAATTCTTCGCTATCTCAACCAAAAAAGTGTCTTACCAATAAAGCTTCACCTTGGCGCATATCGCTGCGCCAGGACGATTTATCTCAGGGAATAAATAAAAATGAGTGATTTTTGGTCTGCGTGCTTGAGCCAGTTTGAGCGTGAACTTCCCGCACAACAGTTCAACACCTGGATCAAGGCCTTGCGTTGCGAGGACGAAGAGGAATCCCCCCGCCGCCTGCGCGTCCTGGCACCCAACCGCTTTGTCCTGCAGTGGGTGCGTGAGCGTTACATGAACAAGATCGAAACGCTTTCCCGCGAGTTTTACGGCGAGCCGGTTGATGTCAGCCTCGGTCTGTGCGAAGCACTCAAGACAGATCCCGCCGACAGTGAAAACGAAGTTGCGGCCGAAGCTGCGCCCGTTGATATGCGGGCAGCCAAGCAGTCAACGAACCGTTTGCCAATATCCTCGTCAAGCAACCATCTAGGCGATCCGTCGTACGACAAGACCCGCCTCAACCCGGATTTCACTTTTGACACCCTCGTCACCGGCCGTGCCAACGATCTTGCACGTGCTGCTGCACAACAGGTCGCCATCAATCCCGGAACGTCATACAACCCGCTGTTCGTCTACGGCGGTGTCGGGCTCGGCAAGACCCACCTGATTCACGCCATCGGCAACGCGGTATTGATGAACAACCCCAAGGCCAAGGTAAGTTACATCCACGCCGAACACTACGTTTCCGACGTGGTACGTGCCTACCAGCAGCGTTCCTTCGACGCCTTCAAGAACCACTATCGCAATCTCGACCTGCTACTGATCGACGACATCCAGTTCTTCAACGGCAAGGGCCGTACTCAGGAAGAGTTTTTCTACGCCTTCAACGCTCTGGTTGAAGCCAAAAAACAGATCATCATCACCTGCGACACCTATCCAAAGGATATCCAGGGCCTTGAAGACCGGCTGATTTCCCGTTTCGACTGGGGTCTCACGGTACAGATCGAACCGCCCGAGCTGGAAATGCGCGTCGCCATCATCAAGAAAAAGGCCGAGGCTTCACGCATTAACGTCAGCGACGATGTCGCCTTTCTCATCGCCAAGAACCTGCGCTCCAACGTGCGTGAACTTGAGGGCGCCCTGAATCGCGTGCTCGCCTTTGCCCGCTTCCATGGCCGCGAGATCAATGTTGAAGTCGCCAAGGAAGCGTTGAAGGACGTGATTGGCGCCAGCAATCGCCAACTCACGCTCGACCTGATCCAGAAGACGGTCGCCGACTACTACAAGATCAAGGTCTCCGACATGTACTCCCACAAGCGCACCCGGGCCATCGCCCGCCCGCGCCAGATCGCCATGTGGCTGACCCGTGAGCTGACCCCGCACAGCCTGCCCGAGATCGGTGAAGCCTTTGGCGGCCGTGACCACACCACGGTGATGCATGCCTGCCGCACCGTTGTCGATCTGCGCAGCAAGGACGGCATTCTCAACAATGATCTGCATGTGCTGACGCAGACATTGAAGGGTTGAAAAGGGATGAACAAGCCTATGCATAACCCCGCTAGCGAGTTCTGTATGAATTGTGGGCAAAGTAATGGTTTTCCCCAGAGTGCCAAATCATCCACATTCCTCCACAGCCGCAAACGCAAGTTGTCAATAACGTTATACAAGCTCTAAATAGATGATCCCTTTCACTAAAACCGGGTTTTCCACAGAACAGGCCCTGGTCCTATTGTTAACAGGAGTTATATAAAGATGCTTTTATTTAAAGGCCCCCGCGATCAACTTCTGTCGCCATTGCAATCCGTTTGCGGCATTGTCGAAAAACGTCATACCTTGCCAATCCTGTCCAACGTGCTGATGGAAAAAGACGGCGACCGTCTGGCCCTGCTGGCGACCGATATCGAGATCCAGATTCGCACTGCTGCTGCAACCTCCGGTGGCGACAAGGCCTCGCTTACCGTCGCGGCGCGCAAGCTGCAGGACATCCTGCGTTCCTTGCCGGAGTCGGCCGAAGTCAGCCTGAATTACGAAGACCGTCGCCTCCAGCTCAAAGCCGGGAAGAGTCGCTTCAATCTGCAAACCCTGCCGGCAGAAGATTTCCCGCGCATGGCGAGCGCCGATGGTGCGCAAACCAAAATCAACCTGACGCAAAAGCAGTTCAAGCGTCTGCTGGCGCTGGTGCAATACGCCATGGCCCAGCAGGACATCCGCTATTACCTCAACGGCCTGCTGCTGGTCGTGCAGGGCAGCGAAATGCGCGTCGTCGCCACCGATGGCCATCGCCTTGCCTATGCAGCCGAATCGCTTCCGGATTCGCATGAGCGTCAGGAAGTGATCCTGCCGCGCAAGACGGTGCTCGAGCTGTCGCGCCAGCTGGCCGACAACGATGATCCGCTGGAAATCGTGCTGGCGCCGACCCAGGTGCAGTTCCGTTTTGGCAGCATCGAATTCGTTTCCAAGCTGATCGATGGGAAGTTCCCGGACTACGAGCGCGTCATTCCGCAAAACCACACCAAGACCATCAAGCTCGCGCGTGAGGGTCTGCTGCATTCTCTGCAGCGCGTCGCCATTCTCACCAACGAAAAATTTCGTGGTGTGCGCATGGTGCTCGGCGCCGGCGCGCTGAAGATCATTTCCAATAATGCCGAACAGGAAGAAGCACAGGAAGAAATCGAAATCGACTACAGCGGTGACACGCTCGACATCGGTTTCAACGTCACCTACCTGCTCGACGTGCTCAACAACCTTAGCTGCGAATTCATCGAGTGCCGCTTGGCCGATTCCAATTCCAGTGCCCTGTTCATGCTGCCCGAGCAACAGAACTTCAAATATGTCGTAATGCCAATGAGAATCTAGTGGGCGGGTGGAGTGAGGCGTAAGAAGCAGTCGCTCTCGCGCAAACACTCCGTTTTTCCCTCTCATCTCTCACTCTTCGCACTTCACCCCTCACCGTATCAAACCCATGACCGAGCAGAATCAGGAAGCAATCCCCGAACAAACCACCGCGCAGGAACCGGTAGCGCTGGTGCTGCAAACTGGCAACGGTGGCTATGACGAGTCATCGATCCAGCAGCTTGAAGGTCTGGAAGCCGTGCGCAAGCGCCCCGGCATGTACATCGGTGATACCTCGGACGGCACGGGTCTGCATCACATGGTGTTCGAAGTTGTCGACAATGCCATTGACGAAGCCCTGGCTGGCTACTGCGACGAGATCGTCGTCACCATCCACGCCGACAGTTCTATTTCCGTCACCGACAATGGTCGCGGCATTCCGATTGGCGTGA
>CANJXH010000083.1 GCA_947478755.1 Betaproteobacteria bacterium
CGCGACGGCTTCATCGTCGATACCGGCCCCGAAATCGCCTCCACCAGCTACAAGCGCTGGCTGGCGCTGGGACGCGAACTCGGTCTCGGCAATGACGTCGTGCAGTCGAGTCCGGTCATGTCGATCGTCCGCGACCGGCGCATGGTAGACATTGATGCCAGCCGCCCGCTGTCGGCGATATTCACGCCAGCCCTGTCCTGGGGTGCAAAGCTGCATTTCGCGCGCGGCATGTTCGCGCTTAGAAAGCAGATCGGCGACCTGAATTGTGACCACCTGCTGGGCGCAGCCGAACTCGACGACCCAACCACGACCGCCGGCGAATTTGCAATTCGATCGTTCGGCCGCGAAGCCGCGGAATACGTGGTTGACCCGCTGATGCGCACCCTGGGTGGTTCGACGATGAGCACGGTATCTCCGCTTATCATGCTGTACGGCCTTGCGGGATGGTCTGACCCGATGATCACCCTGCGCGGCGGCCTCGATCGCCTGCCATTCGCTGCCGCCGGAAAGCTGAATGTCACCTATCGTGCCGAAGTGAAGAACGTTCGTTCGCACCACAGCGGCGTTGACGTCGAGTACGTTGATGCCGCCGGCAACGGCGCCACGCTGCATGCAGACAAATGCCTGGTCACTGCGCAGTTCGACGATGCCGTACGCCTCTTCCCCCGCTTTGGCGAACTGGGCGGCGACTATGGACAGAAGCTGAAATTCGCGCGACTGGTAGATGTCAAGCTGGCCTACAGCAAGGCCACCAACAGCCGTGCCATGGCGGCAATGGTGCCGACGATCGAAAACAAGGATCTGCTGATGTTCTCGCTCAGCCACAACAAGGCACCGGATCGCGCGCCCGCAGGCCATAGCCTGTTCACCATCTATTCCGAACACAGCGAATATGACCGGCTGTCCGCATTGACCAATGAAGGCATCCTTGACTGGGGACGCGGCCACATGGAGGCCTACTATCCCGAGATCAAGGGCAGCTTCCTCTTCGGCTATGTGGCGCGTCAGCCACGGACGGTCTGTTTCTCCGACCCCGGCTTCTATCGCCGTACCGCGCAACTGTGGGATCGGCTGGGCGTTGAGAGAAACGTCTATCTCGGTGGCGACATGATGAACGGTGGCTCGATGGAAGCTGCCATGGTCGGCGGCGAACGTGCTGCGGAAAGACTGCTCGGTCATTAGCTGTATAACAGTTGCAAGGAGAATTTATATGTCGATAGCTGCAAACCAAGGCGCACGCCAGGAACCGACCCGCATAGCCACCAAGCCCACCAAGCCAGTGATTTACTGGGCAGCATTTGGTGTAGTGATCATGGCCGTCATCGCCTTCACAATAGGGCAGTGGCTGCTCTCGCCCGGCTTTACGCCGGCGCCAACCGGTAGCGACCCGATCCCATCCGGCATCCAGAGCTGGATCACCGCGCTCGAAGTCATGTCGCTTAGTGCCGTCATCGCGATCCTCTGGTTTTCGCTGATCAAGCCATGGGTCAAAGCGGGCAGCATCACTTGGGACGGCATTTTCATCCTCGCGTTGTTCACGTTGTATTACCAGGACCCGATCGACAACTACTTCAACTTCACCTTCACCTACAACGCCCATTTCCACAACATGTCGTCGTGGGCGCCCTATATCCCGGGTTGGGAGTCACCTCGCGCGGAAAATTTCGCCGAGCCCTACATGCTGATGGGCTCGATGTTCATCTGGCTATTTTTCATCATTTCGGTGGTTGCGTGCTGGCTGCTGAACAAGTTCAGGACCTGGCTGCCAAACCTCAGCGTCATCGGTCACACCGGCATCATCTTCCTGATCGTCGGGACGCTGGACTTCCTGATGGAAAGTCTGTTCACCCATACGCAAATATTTGCCTACGTCGCCGTCTACAGCCCGCTCTCATTCTGGGCGGGCACGCCTGAGCAATTCCCGCTCTACGAGTCGACAGGTATCGCCATGGTTGGCACCGGTTGCGCCTTGGTGCGCTATTTCCGCGACGACCATGGTCAGTCGATATTCGAGCGTGGTATGCAGCACCTGCGCCTTCCCTCGCCTGCAAAGAAGCTCTTGTCATTCTTTGCCATCGCAGCCGGCCTGCATCTGATCGTCTTCGTCGGCTTCTACGGTCAGTACCAGTGGTTCGCGCTAAAGGCCGACAGCTTTGCGAAATATCCCTCGTACCAACTGATGGAAATCTGCGGCAAAGGCACACCCTATGCCTGCCCGACCGGCGAAGTGCCTATGGCCAAGCGCAACTCGCTGGCGATCAGCCCGGACGATCCGCGACTGACCGAGCAATCGCGCAAAAACTGATTGCCAGTGGTTCAGCCGCGGCGAGCGTGGCTGATGGCCGATTCGATCTGCTGCTTTTCTGCAATCACCTTGTTGGCGTAACCCAGTTCGGGGTCATCGGCCGCGCCTGCAAACTGTTGCAGGCCGGCAATCAGCCCGCCCTCGCGGCGAATGGATTCGGCAAGCACCTGCGAACCGACACTGACATTGGTTTCCGGGTCGAGCAAGGCACCGCTGCCCATCCCTTCCGGAATCTTGTCCTGATGCATGCGCGGCATGACCTGCATCAAGCCCTGTGCGCCGGCGACACTTTCGGCATAGGGATTGAAACGCGACTCGATCGAAATGACCGAAACGATCAGCAGCGGTTCAAGCCGGGATTCCCGAGCAGCCTTTTGGGCCGCGAGGAAAATGGGTTCCAATGCTTCTGAAGACACCCGATACTTGCGCGCGACAAACTCCAGCGCCGGCCGCAGTTTCGGGTCCAATACCACGTCGGGAATGGTTTCCACTTCTTCCGGACCGGAGACGTCCGTAATTCCGGTACTGGTCGCCACCGCAGTCAGGTCGGCAACAGGTGTGGACGACCGACCATCAATACCAGCAGCACCAGGCTGACCATCAACCCGGGAAGCAGACGGCTCTGATGCAGGGCATCGAGCACGTATTCAATCTGTTGCACGATCGTCTGCCGGGGCAGTATCGCTGTCGCTTGTGTCATGTTGACTCCTTCTCGATCGACATCAACAAAGTGCCTTTGTGCAAAACCGACGCACGCGGACAGACAAGGCAGTGAATCGCCTCATTTGTTGATGATCTGGGTAAAACGCAGGACCTCGCAATGGGAGGATTGCCTGACGGGTGATACGCGTGGCAACCCAAGGTGGGTAGGCCAGCCTGCACATCGTGATGGCCGGAAAATCAGGAATGGCACATCCGAAACCGACGGTTGGTGCAGACCCGAATTATAGCCGAGCACCTCGAAAAACAGGCATTAGAAAGGCATTTTCCTAGGGTGAGAACCCTAATAAAACGCTTTATATCTCAATGTACTTCGCGGGTTTCGAGGAACTTGATATCGGGGTATCGCTCCTGCGTCAGCTGCAGGTTAACGCGACTTGAAGCGAGATAGACATAATCCTCGCCACCATCCAGCGCCACGCTGGCCGGGTACTTGTCGGCAATGGCGCGCAATTGCTCAGGCGTTCCATGCAGCCACCGCGCCGTAGCCACGGCGCAAGGCTCGAACACCGCATCGACGCCATATTCGAATTCGAGCCGGTGGGCAACCACATCAAACTGCAGCGCGCCGACCGCTCCGAGAATCAGATCGTTGCTGCCGAGCGGGCGAAACAATTGCGTTGCTCCCTCCTCGGCCAGCTGTTGCAGGCCCTTTTGCAGCTGCTTCAGCTTGAGCGGATTCCTCAATACCGCGCGCTGGAACAGTTCCGGCGCGAATGACGGAATGCCGGTAAAGCGCAACTCTTCGCCTTCGCTGAAGGTTTCGCCGAGGCGGATGGTGCCGTGATTGGGAATACCGATGATGTCGCCGGCGTAGGCGTCTTCCATGATGGAGCGGTCCTGCGCCATGAAGGTGATCGCGTTGTTCACCGCAAACGGTTTGGCCTGCCCCATCTGCTTGATCTTCATGCCGCGTTCGAAGTGACCGGAACAGATGCGCAGGAAGGCAATGCGGTCGCGATGGCGCGGGTCCATATTGGCCTGTATCTTGAAAGCGAAAGCCGAGAACTTGGCTTCATTCGGCGCCACTTCGCGCGTCGTGGTGGGCCGTGCGAGCGGCGCAGGCGACAGATCGACGATGCCGTCAAGCACGCTCTGCACACCGAAGTTATTGACCCCGGAACCGAAATATACCGGCGTCTGCTTGCCGGCCAGGAAAGCCTCCTTGTCGAAGGCATGCGAAGCACCGCGCACCAGTTCGATGTCGGCACGCAACTCGTCAGCCTGTTCACCAAGCAATTCATTGACGCGAGGATTTTCGAGCCCCTCAATGACTTCGGAGGTGCCCTTTTCCGCCTGCGGGTCGAAGAAGTGGATCCGGTCGCGATAAAGGTCATACACGCCGCGAAAGCGCTTGCCCATGCTGATCGGCCAGGTCATCGGTGCGCACTCGATCTTGAGCACCGACTCGATCTCGTCAAGCAGGTCGATCGGCGACTGCCCTTCGCGGTCAAGCTTGTTGATGAAGGTCAGGATCGGCGTGTCGCGCAGGCGGCAGACATCCAGCAGCTTGATCGTGCGCTCTTCCACGCCCTTGACCGAATCAATCACCATCACGGCCGAGTCGACGGCGGTCAATGTGCGGTAGGTATCTTCCGAAAAGTCGGCGTGGCCCGGCGTGTCGAGCAGGTTGATGATGCAGTCGCGGTAGGGAAACTGCATCACCGACGAGGTGACCGAAATGCCGCGCTGCTTTTCCAGCTCCATCCAGTCCGATGTCGCATGGCGCGATGCCTTGCGCGCACGCACCTCGCCCGCGATCTGGATCGCACCGCCAAACCAGAGCAGTTTTTCGGTCAACGTGGTCTTGCCGGCATCCGGGTGGGAGATGATGGCAAAGGTACGGCGACGGGCAATTTCGGTATCAAGCGCGCTCACGGGGAAATCCGGTAGATCAGAGATTAAAAAGGCGGCGGATTATACCGAACCCCCCGCGGCCATCCCTGTTCATTGCCTGCCGGATCGGCGACAATATCGCGCTTTATGCCCTGATCCACTCAAGAATCTCCGCCATGACCGACAACACCAACAACACGCCGCAGGACGAAAACCACATCATCGCCGAGCGCCGCGAAAAGCTTCGTCTCTGGCGCGAAACCGGCAAGGCTTACCCGAACGATTTCAGCCGCGAGAACGTCGCGGAAAAACTCGATGAGCTGTACGGCGAAAAGACCAAGGAAGAACTCGAAGCCGCTGCCATCTCGGTCAAGGTGGCCGGTCGCGTCATGTTGAAGCGTGTCATGGGCAAGGCAAGTTTTGCCACCATCCAGGATATCTCCGGCCGCATCCAGATATTCGTCAGCCGTGACGCCGTGGGCGAAGAGGTCTATGCCGACTTCAAGCACTGGGATCTGGGCGACATCATCGGCGTCGTTGGCACCATGATGAAGACGAAGACGGGCGAGCTGTCGATCCACGCCAGCGAAATCCGCCTGCTGACCAAGGCACTGCGCCCGCTGCCTGAAAAATTCCACGGCCTCACCGACGTCGAACAAAAGTATCGCCAGCGCTATCTCGACCTGATCACCAACGAGCAGACCCGTTTCACCTTCGTCTCCCGCAGCCGGATGATCTCGTCTTTGCGCCACTACATGACCGACCACGGCTTCCTCGAAGTCGAAACGCCGATGATGCACCCCATCCCCGGCGGCGCCTCGGCCAAGCCTTTCACCACCCACCACAACGCGCTCGACATGAAGCTCTATCTGCGCATCGCGCCCGAGCTCTACCTCAAGCGCTTGGTGGTTGGCGGTTTCGAGAAGGTATTCGAAGTCAACCGCAACTTCCGCAACGAAGGCCTGTCGCCGCGCCATAACCCCGAATTCACGATGATGGAGTTCTACGAGGCCTACGCCAATTACGAAGCGTTGATGGACTTCACCGAGGGCATGCTGCGCCACGCCGCACGCGAGGCGCTGGGCATGGAGACCTTCCAGTACCAGGGTCGCGAGCTTGACCTGTCGAAGCCTTTCGAACGCCTCACCATCGTCGGGGCCATCCACAAGCACCACCCCGGTTTCGGTTTCGAGCAACTGCACGATACTGAATGGTTGCGGGCAAAGCTCGTCAGCATGAAGGTCGACGTCAAGCCCCATGCCGGCCTCGGCACACTACAGATGCAGCTGTTCGAGGAAACAACCGAAGCGGAAATCTGGAACCCGACTTTCATCATCGACTACCCAACCGAAGTCTCGCCGCTCGCACGCCGTTCCGACAGCAACCCCGAGGTGACCGAACGCTTCGAACTCTTCATCGTCGGTCGCGAAATCGCCAACGGCTTCTCGGAGCTGAATGACCCGGAAGACCAGGCTGCCCGCTTCCACGAACAGGCCAAGGCCAAGGATGCCGGCGACGAAGAGGCCATGTTCTACGACGCCGATTACATTCGGGCGCTCGAATTCGGCCTGCCGCCCACCGGCGGTTGCGGCATCGGCATTGACCGCCTGGTCATGCTGCTCACCGACTCGGCATCGATTCGCGACGTGATCCTGTTCCCGCAGATGCGGCCGGAGTAGGCATTGAAACGCGGCGGCGCCGAGAGCGCCAAGGAAAACCAGAGCGAAAATTGCTTTGGTATTTGCTGAGCTGCTTGCCTTTCTGATTTTTCTGGCGTCTTGGCGTTAGCTTTGTATTCCCCCATTACACCAGCGACACTGGTCTTCGACGAAAACGGTACGCCTTATTCGTCGACCTTCGACGACATCTATCACTCTGATTCCGGCGGCCTGGAACAGGCGCGTCATGTTTTCATCGCCGGCAACCATCTGCCTCAGGCATGGCGCGGCGGCGAGCAATTTATCGTCCTCGAAACCGGCTTCGGCCTTGGCCTCAACTTTCTGGCCACATGGCAGACATGGCGTGAAGATCCACACCGTTGCGATCGCCTTCATTTCGTCTCGGTTGAAAAGCATCCCTTCAGTCGCAGTGACCTCAAGGAGCTGCACCGACGCTGGCCGGAACTCGCCACGCTGGCAGACGAACTGCAAGCGCAATGGCCACCGCTCACGCCGGGCCTGCATCGACTGCTGTTGGGCGACGGCCGCGTCACGCTCACCGTGCTGTTCGGGGATGCCACCACGCATCTGCGCAAGTTGACGCTGCAGGCCGATGCGTTGTATCTGGACGGCTTTGCCCCGGGCAAAAACCCAGCATTGTGGGACCCGCTCTTTCTCAAGACCGTCTCGCGGCTATGTCGGCCTGTTGCAACGATGGCGACCTGGACGGTATCAGCACCAGTGCGCGCAGCCTTGGCCAGCCAACGCTGGACGCTGGAAAAGCGCCCCGGCTTCGGCAGCAAGCGCGACATGTTGTGCGGAACCCTGCATGGCGAACATCAGCGTGCATCGTCCAGTCGTCACGCGCTGGTCATCGGCGCAGGCATCGCAGGCACAGCGATCGCTGAGCGTCTCGCCGCTCGCGGCTGGCAGATCGACCTGATCGAACGTCATGCGGCACCGGCCCGCGAAGCCTCGGGTAATCCGGTGGGATTGCTGCACCCGATGCTGGCCCGCGACGACAACCTCGCCGCTCGCCTCTCGCGCGCCGGCTATCTGTATGCCTTGCGCCTTTTGGCGCAACTGGATGACGAGCAACTCGGCCTGCGCTGGCAGCGCTGCGGGATTTTGCAACTTGCCCGCGATGCTGCACAGGATGGCGCGCAACGCGCAACCACGGACGCACTGGACTTCCCCACCGACTATGTGACCTATCTCGATCACACCGCCGCGACGCGTCAGGCACAGGTCGAGGTTGCTGCCGGCGGCTGGTATTACCCGCACGGCGCCATTGTCAACCCGCCCAGTCTGTGCGGCGCGCTGCTGCACAGGCACGCATCCCGTATCACGACCTTTTTCAATACCGGGATTGCGCAACTCAGGCACGACGGTGCCATTTGGCACGCACTCGACGACAAGGGCCTCAGCGTCGCGGCTGCCCCAACAGTCATCCTGGCCAATGCCTTCGATGCAGCACGGCTGCTGCCGGAGGCCGCTCTCCCCCTGTCACGCCTGCGCGGACAGATCACACAACTTGCCGATGGCCTGCTCCCGGCACTGCCCCATGCCCTGTGCGGCAACGGCTATGTCACGCCGTCATCGCTCGGCCAGCATTGCATCGGTGCCACCTTTGACATGGATGACGATGACGACGCAGTGCGCGAAGACGGGCATCGCTTCAATCTCGAACGACTCGCCGAACTGCTGCCGGGTATCGAGGTATCGCGCTTCGATGCGGGCCAGCTCGAAGGCCGTGTCGGCTTTCGCACC
The DNA here is from genome assembly GCA_947478755.1 of Betaproteobacteria bacterium. Classification (GTDB taxonomy): domain Bacteria; phylum Pseudomonadota; class Gammaproteobacteria; order Burkholderiales; family Rhodocyclaceae; genus Georgfuchsia. The sequence goes on from CANJXH010000083.1 coordinate 8,290, forward strand.
ATGGCTGTTGATCGCATGCCGATAGTCGGCAGCTTGCCCGACACCTCTCGGCCCCTGCGTCCCGGCGCACAGCTGCGCGACGTACCGCGCCTGCCGGGACTTCATGCCCTGCTCGCGCTCGGCTCGCGCGGCCTGGCGTGGGGGCCACTCGCGGCCGAGCTGCTGGCGGCGCAGCTCAATGCAGAACCATTGCCATTGGAACGTGACCTGCTCAACGCCATTGACCCCGGCCGCTTCCTGCTGCGTACGCAGCGCAAGGCCATTTCTGCCGCGGCGCCAACAGGCCTGGAGGATTTGTAACACTGCATTGCAGGCGTACCCAAGCAGATTTCCTGCGCGTTAAATACGCATCATCAACAGCGCAGGAGAACACCATGAATGTCTTGACCACGCACCGCACACTGCACCCCATGCAGTGGGTGGCGTTGATCGCGGTGACATTGTTCGCAGTGACGGGTATTGGCGCCATCACCGGCCTGATCCCGGTTGCCAAGTCGCAAACGGAACCACAGACGGCACCGCTGCCAGTCGCGACTGCTGCTGAAAAGCCGGTTTCGGAACCAGCAATGTCTGTAGCGGCTGCGAAAGAATCCAAGGAAGCAAAGCCCGTCGCGCGCCAGCACCACACGATCGTTGCGCGCAACGATCCACCGCCCCCAGCGGGCGCCGTGCCGCCGGACTTCAAGCCACAGGTGGCATCAGCACAATCACCGGCACCGGCACCCGCCTTTTGCGCTGATTGCGGCGAGGTGGAATCGGTGCAACGCATCGTCAAGGAAGGTGATGGCAGCGGCATCGGCGCTGTCGCCGGTGGCGTCGTCGGCGGCGCACTGGGCAACGGTATCGGGCAAGGCAATGGTCGCAAGCTGACCACACTGGCCGGCCTTATCGGTGGCGCCTTGCTCGGCAATCACATCGAAAAATCGAACAAGCAAACCGTCAGCTATCAGACCACGGTGCGTTTCGAGGACGGCACCACGCGCGTATTCAACCAATCGATCGACCAGGGCTTCAAGCAGGGCGAACGCGTACGCCTCGATAACGGCGTGCTTCAGCCCGCATCCTGACCACCACAGTTTTCACGTCTCTCTCCCCTGTTGCCCGCCTTCATGGCGGGCTTTTTTTTGCCCGGGAAAAACCGCCGATGCGCCAAGGACGCCAAGAAAACCGAAAACCCTTTATCAGGAGCCGATTTGCCTTGACCCACATCTTCAATGCTTTTCTCCGCGTCCTTGGCGCCTTTGCGGATGAGTTTTTTTACAGGTGGTGATCGAGCCGTGCCAACACGCGGTCGCGGCCCAGTACTTCGAGCACGGCATCGATTGCCGGCGATTGCGGTTGCGCCAGCAGCAACACGCGCAGCGGTATCGCCACTTGCGGCATTTTCAGACCTGCCTCGGTGCAAGTCTCCTTGATCGCGGCGGACAACGCCGCCTTCTGCCATTGCGCCGAAGACAACGCGCCCAGCTTGCCGCGCAACAGCTTCAGCGCCGCGCGCGCAGCATCATTCAGGTGCTGCGCCAACAACTCGACGGACGGGCGAATCTCGGTGACAAAGGGCTCCAGCGCATCGGCGAGTTCGTTCAGATTGACCGCACGCTCCTTGTAGAGCGCCACTGCGCTTTCCAACTCAGGGCCCGCTTCCGGATTGACACCACGCCGCGCCAGGCGACTGGCTACCTCACCGGCCAGCCGGCTGTCTGCCGCGTGCTTGATGTAATGCTGGTTCAGCCAATTCAGTTTTTCGGTATTGAACTGCGCCGCCGAGGGCGTGATGTGGGCGAGATCAAACCATTCTACAAACTGTTCGCGCGAAAAAATTTCCTCGTCACCATGTGACCAGCCAAGGCGTGCCAGATAGTTGATCACCGCTTCAGGCAAATAGCCGTCGTCGTCGTACTGCATCACCGACACCGCGCCATGACGCTTGGAGAGCTTGGTACCATCATCGCCAAGGATCATCGACAAGTGCGCATAGGCCGGCACCGGCGCTCCAAGCGCCTTGAGGATGTTGATCTGGCGTGGCGTGTTGTTGACATGGTCGTCGCCGCGAATCACCTGTGTGATACCCATATCCCAATCGTCGACCACCACGCAGAAGTTGTAGGTCGGTGTGCCATCGCCACGGGCAATGATCAGGTCGTCAAGTTCGTCATTGGAAAACTCGATGCGGCCCTTGACCAGATCATCCCAGGCAGTAACGCCGCCAGCCGGGTTCTTGAATCGCACCACGGGCGTAACGCCCTCCGGGGCTACGGGCAGCGGCTTGCCCGCTTCCGGCCGCCAGCGGCCGTCATAACGCGGCTTTTCGCCACGCGCACGTTGGGCCTCACGCATCTGTTCCAGTTCGTCGGCCGGCGTGTAGCAGTGATAAGCCGTGCCGGCCGCCAGCATCTGCGCGATCACTTCCTTGTAGCGCGGCATGCGCTGCATCTGGTAGAAGGGGCCTTCGTCATGCGCAAGGCCCAGCCACTGCATGCCGTCAAGGATCGCCTGCACCGCTTCCGGCGTTGAACGGGCAACGTCGGTGTCCTCGATGCGCAGGATGAAATCGCCTTGGTGCCTTTTTGCAAAGGCCCATGAGAAGAGCGCCGTGCGTGCGCCGCCAATGTGCAGGAAGCCGGTCGGACTGGGGGCGAAACGGGTACGGACTTTTGAAGTCATGGGTGCGGGACGAAATTTGGAAAGCCGCGATTTTACGCGACCACAGCGACGACTCGACCCGCCATTTGCCGTCAATAGGCCTTTGTGATGTAATGCGCGTCCTCTTATGGAAGGGGCGGTTAGCTCAGTGGTAGAGCACTGCCTTCACACGGCAGGGGTCACTGGTTCGAACCCAGTACCGCCCACCAGCCCCTTCAAGCACGGCCTCAGCTTTTGCTACGAGCATCGCTCAGCGACTTCATAAATCACCGAACAGCTCCGCGACATGCGTCACAGGTTTGCATGACGATGATTTTCGTCATCGGGGTCACGCGCATCAAACCTGAAACTTCAACTTGACTGTTGATTGGGAACCAATGGTTCCGACCACGGCTCCTTGATTCACTTGCTCGCTATATCAACAAAACCAAACGACGTATTTGAACGGCTGTTTAGGCTTTTCATGCTAAAAAGCAATTGATGTATATAGGCTATTAGAAAGCAATTACGACACTTTATGTATCAATTGTTTTAGTATTGATTGTGTCGTTGCAGTCGAATCATTTCCAAACCCAGAAAACTTGAACGCCAATTTCAGGAGAGAACAATTTATGTTTATTAACAAAAAACACGCGCTCGCATTTGCTTGTATCGGCTCAATGTGCGCATCCGCGCTAGCCGCCGTCAGCGCGGAAGAAGCGAAGGCACTCGGTGGCCCGACGCTGACAGAGTGGGGCGCAGAACGCGCTGGCAACAAGGATGGCTCGATCCCGGCATGGACCGGTGAGAAGGTCGCAATTCCCGCCAGCTGGGACCCAAATGTTCCACATCAGTATCCCGACCCATGGAATGACAAGCCGCTGTATTCGGTCACCCAGCAGAACATGGCGAAGTACGCAGACAAGTTGACCGAAGGCCAGGCTCAGATGCTCAAGCAGTACCCAGGATTCCGGATGGACATCTATCCTACCAAGCGCACGGTCAGGTACCCGAAGTGGATGCTGGAAAACACCGCCAAGAACGCCACGTCGGCAAAAGCCGCCAATGGCGGCATTCGTCTTGAAGGCGCTTATGCCGGCATTCCCTTCCCGATTCCCAAGACGGGCAACGAAGTCATCTGGAACCACTTGCTGGTTTTCAACCCGCCCGCCATCGCCGGCAAGACCGGTGTCTGGATGGTCGACGTCACTGGCAAACCGGTCATGCAGGGCATCGAGGATGTGCACTATCAGTTCCCTTACTGGGACCCGAGTATTCCCGGCGTACGTGCCCCCGATTCGAAGTACTGGGTGTTGCGTTTCGACGCCATGGCGCCGGCCCGCAAGGTCGGCGAGAAGTACGTCATCATCAGCTCACTTGATCCGATCAATCCCGGCCAGCGCGCCTGGCAATACATCGCCGGCCAGCGCCGCGTGAAACTGGCGCCTGACCTCGCCTATGACACGCCAAGCCCTGTATCCGGTGGTGCAGCGACTATGGACGAAGGTCAGGTTTTCCTCGGTGCGCAGGACCGCTTCGACTTCAAGCTCGTGGGCAAGACCGAGA
>CANJXH010000084.1 GCA_947478755.1 Betaproteobacteria bacterium
TATTTCGGCATGGGGTTTTCCAACACTGTTGCGTTTTTCATCATGTTGACTGCTGCCGTTACCTTGAACCGGCACGGCGTTACCGACATCCAGACCTCCGCCCAGGCGGCAGAAGCCCTGCGGCCGTTGGCGGGAGATTTTGCCTTCTGGCTGTTCTCCGCCGGGATTGTAGGTAGCGGCCTGCTGGCCGTGCCGGTGCTTGCGGGTTCCGCAGCCTACGCAGTGGCCGAGGCATTTGACTGGCCTATCGGCCTCGCTCGTTCCCTGCCGCAGGCGAAGGGTTTTTACACCATCGTCGCGGTGGCAACGGTGCTGGGCGTTGCACTCAACTTCAGTGCAGTTGATCCGATCAAGGCCCTCTACTGGAGTGCGGTAATCAACGGTGTGATTGCCGTTCCCATCATGGCAGTGATGATGCTGATGGCCGTGAAGCATGAAGTAATGGGGCCGTTTGTGATCACGCATCGGCTGAAGGTGCTGGGATGGCTGGCGACCGGCGTCATGGGGCTTGCTGTACTGGTGATGTTCTTCACCTGGCCCAACTAGCCATGCGGCGGCTGCCTTTGCCGTGTCGTGCGCCGGAAATTTCCGATGCGTAGCCAACAGTCCGGAATCCTGCAGCGCTGGCTGCCGCAAATCGCCTTGGTGGTGCTGACGATGATCTGGGGCGTTACCTGGGTCATCGTCAAGCAGGGCTTGAGCATGGCACCGCCGTTTGCCTTTGCCGCCGAGCGCTGTTTCTTCGGTGCCATCGCCGTCGGGGTAATCCTCAAGCTGATGGGAAAGCCGATCAGGCTGCGAGGGCTTGGCCCCACGATGGGCATTGCCTTTGCGCAGGTGAGCTGCTTCATGGCGTTTCAATCCTGGGCGCTGACCGAAGGCGGCGCCGGCAAGACCGCCGTGCTGATATTCACCATGCCGATCTGGACCTTGCTGATGGCATGGCCGATTCTCGGTGAGCGTGTCCGTGGCACGCAGTGGCTGGCCGCTGCCAGCACCTTGGGCGGATTGTTGTTGATCATCAAGCCATGGAATTTCGATGGCGGCCTGTTCGGCAAGTTTCTTGGCGTCATGGCGGCAATGAGCTGGGCCGTCGGCACCATCATCGTCAAACGCTACCGTTCGCAACTGCCTGAAGATCTGCTGGAACTGACGTTCTGGCAGATGATCCTGGGCAGCGTACCCTTGATCGTACTGGCCACGATCGTGCCGGAGCGTGCCACGCAGTGGTCGCTGCAGTACGTCGGCATCCTTGCCTTCGTGTCGGTGATCAGTCTCTCGTTCTGCTGGTTGCTGTGGATGTATATCCTCGATCGTCTGCCGGCGTGGGAGGCGGGGTTGTCCGTGTTGGGTACGCCCGTAGTGGCGATTCTGTCGTCGCGCTGGATCATGGACGAATCGTTCAGCCTGATCGAAATCTCGGGAATTCTGTTGATCGCCTGCGGACTGGCGCTGCTTTCGTTTCTCGGCTGGCTGGCCAGCCGTCGTGGCGATGCGATGACCTGATTCGTCACGTAATATGCAAGGACCAATACCGATGGAGCTATCGTCATGGCCCTTGAATTCTGGTTCGACTTTGCCAGCACCTATTCCTACCCCACTGCGATGCGTATTGAAGCGCAGGCTGCCGCAGCGGGCGTAGCGCTGACATGGAAGCCTTTTCTGCTCGGCCCGCTATTCCAGAGCCAGGGCTGGACCGATTCGCCATTCAATATCTATCCGGCCAAGGGGCGCTACATGTGGCGCGACCTGGAACGGCTATGCAGCGAGCTGGATATTCCCCTGCGGCACCCGACAAAGTTTCCGCGCAACGGCGTCATCGCGTCGCGTATTGCCAGCAGCTGCGAGGGCGAGCCGTGGATTCCCGATTTCATTCGCGCTGTCTATCGCGCCAACTTCGCCGAAGACCGTGACATCGCCGATGCCGAATTGATCGCTGATTGCCTTGAAGCGCTCGGCCAGCCAGGCAGGACCTTGATTGAGCGATCGCAACTTCCCGAACAGAAAGACAAGTTGCGCAGACAGACAGAGGAGGCACAGGCGCGCGGCATTTTTGGCGCACCCACCTTCATGGTCGGTGACGAGATGTTCTGGGGCAACGATCGTCTCGAAGCGGCGATTGCCTGGGGTCGGCGGAAGACGGAATAGCGTATTTATTGCCGGGCGGCGATCAGCCTGCCCGGTAACCGACCGCAACTGCTAAGCGCTTCTCGGGGCGAACGCCTTGCGGACATTGAAAGGCGAGTCGCTCGCAATGAGCAGGGTGCAGCCCTTGACGATCAGCGCCGCGATCACAAAGCAGCCGACACCACCCAGCTGTGTTGCCCAGTTGGGGAATTCCGAGTTGATGACCACGGCGGCGGGGAAGGACACTACGCCCGATGCGGCGGCGTAGCACAGCAGCGTCGAGAAAGGCACCAGCGCCAGCTTCCAGCCACGCAGATGCGGTACGAAGAGCGTCATCAGGACGGCACTCATGTAGATGCCGGCGGTGTTCGCCGGGGCCCACCAGGCGGGGAACACGTTGAAGCGCAAGGGCTGGTTGCCATAGTAGGCATACAGGCCGTTGGAAGCACCGAGCAGGGACTCTTCGAGAATGACGTCTGCGATGATCGGGATGATGAACCACAGCCACATCGCCTTCGTTGAGGTGCCCTTGCTGAAGGCGTGATAGAGGCACATCATCAGCGCGCCGAAATAGGCGAAATAGGCGAACACCAGCCACACTGGCATCGGCCGATCCATATGCTCGAACAGGGTCGGGTTGTTGATGATCGGGTGCCAGCAGGCACCCACCAGGTCGACAAAGGGTTCAGCGAGATTGGTAATGCCGCCGCCAATCACCAGCAACAACAATACCGGCGACTTGCAGCGCTGCCATTCGCGCAGGGCGAAGGCCAGGGCAATCAGCACGAAGACCGTGCAGATGCCCATCAGCCAGTAGGAGACGGTGACATCGAGCGGGCTCAGCGCCATGTCAACGGGAGGGGGGGCTACGCGAAACCTGGAGTCGATCATGGGGATTCCTTCAATGAGAGACTGACTTCGAGAACAGATGGATCACCAGCACGCCACTGACGATGAGGCCGATGCCTATCCATGACGCTACATCAAGCCGCTGCTGATAGACCACCCAGCCGACGAGCGAGATCAGCGCCAGCCCGACGCCGGACCAGATGGCATAGGTTATGCCGATCGGGATCGATCGCAGGGTCAGCGACAGCAGGTAAAAGGATACGCCATAGCCGATGATGACGACGACAGAAGGGATCGGGCGGGTGAATCCCTCCGCTGCCTTGAGCGACGAGGTGGCGATCACTTCGGAGATGATCGCGAGACCGAGATAGAGCCACTGCATGGTCATCTTCCTAGCTGCGCTGGTGGACGCGATGATGGGCAATCAGGTTCTTTGCCGCCTTGACGCCGTAATCGACGGCGGTGTTCTGGCCGGCCCCCGAGAGGTAGTCACCCGCGAACTGGATGCGTGCCGCCGGATCAATGCTGGCATGCAGGCGAGCCACTTCACTGTAGCCGCCGACCTTCATCAAAGGCAGCGCTTTCTCCCAGCGTTTGACATGGGCCATGTCCACCTGGCCGCGCAGCATCGGGTACAGACGGCAGAGGTAGTCAAGGGCCTGCGCGACGATGTCGTCGTCGCTCTTGCCCCATGAGGCTTCACTGGCTTCGGCTTCAAGATAGGCGGTAAAAAGCGAATGCCCGGCCGGCGCGCGGTCATCACACTTGTTGTGTTCAAGAAACAGCGTGGCCATGTGGGGTTCCTCGCAATAGGGCAGGAACACCACGAAGCTTTGCCCCGGCACACGCACGGGCGAGCCGATGGCGACCGAGATCGCGCGCGTGTAGCGCATGCTGTCGCGCAGGGGTTGGAGCAGGGATCGATACTCGGCGCAGATATCGACAGCATTGTCCAGATGGCAAGCGACCACGCAGGCATCGGCGCGCTCCGTGATATCTCCTGCCGGACCTGACCAGCTGACCGCGACGCCCTCGGCGTCGCGTCGTACAGCACTGACTGGGCTGTTCAGCTCGATGGCGACGTCCTTGGCCAACAGTTGGGCAAAGCTCTGCTGCCCGCCGCGCATCGACGACATTTCTGCATCGAGGTAGTTGGCGAGCAGGGAAAAGAACTCAACCTTCGACACCAGATGTGAATTGGCGAGCAGCATGGGGCGCACCAGCGGATCGAAGAAATGATCGTTGATCTCGGCGCTGAACTCGCGCTGTGCATAGTCGGCAACGCTTTCGTTGTCGATCGGCGCCGCCTTGCTCATGTCACTGAAGTCGAGCATGCCCTTCGACTTGGCTACTGCCACGTCGCGTACCAGTCGAATCAGGCCGAGCTTGGCACCAAGGGAAAGGAAGCCGCCAAACAGTCCGTCGCGCACCATGTGCCGCGTGTCGATTTCAAACACTTTGTTGCCGCGCACGATGCCGACGCAGGGGCTGGCCGGCACGATGAGATCGCCGACGCCGGCCTCATGGGCCAGAGCCATGTACGAGGTATAGGCGCTGGTGGTCGCCGAGCAGCCGGTGTCGATCAGGTAGCCGTTCTTGCTCACGGTACTGGCGCGCCCCCCGATCTGGCCGGTACTTTCGATGATCTTGACCTGAAATCCGGCGCGCGCAAGCGTGAAGGCGGCGGATGACCCCGCCAGACCGGCTCCAACGACGATGGCTTTCATGCAGGGCTCCTCACTAGGCTGTTTTGGCATTGGCAAACTGATTAGCATTCTTTTGCTAAATTTGCGCTGGCGGGATTGTAAATTGTTTGCATACTCCTGTAACATTCGTCGAAACAGGTCGCCGTTCAAAAAATCATCTGGAGGAATACATGATCGGACTTTCACGCAAAAGATATGTCGCGACGCTAGCCCTGCTGACTTTGCTTTTGGGTAGCACTTCGCCGGTACTGGCTGATGCCGCTGCAGACCAGGGCTTGACCATCGCGCGCGAGCAGGACAAGCGCGAAAGTGGCTGGGGCGACTACTCGTCGTTGTTCGCCATGACCCTTCGTACGGCAGACGGCAAGGAGGCATCGCGCGAAATGCGCATCCTCTCGCTTGAAGTCGACGGTGATGGCGACAAGTCGCTGACCATTTTTGATTCGCCCAAGGATGTGCAGGGTACTGCGCTGCTCACCTGGGCGCACAAGACCGGCGACGACGATGTCTGGCTCTACCTGCCCTCGCTGTCCCGCGTCAAGCGCATTGCCAGCAACAACAAGTCGGGTGCCTTCATGGGCAGCGAGTTTGCTTTCGAGGACATCACCTCGCAAGAAGTCGAGAAGTTCACCTACCGTTACCTCAAGGACGAAAAGCTCGACGGGCAGGATTGCACCGTCGTCGAGCAGGTGCCGGCCTACGCCAATTCCGGCTATTCGAAGCAGGTCGTCTGGCGCGACAAGGCCGAGGTCCGCGTGCAGAAGATCGACTACTACGACCAGCGCAAGGAACTGCTGAAGACCGTTCGCCAGTCCGAATACAAGAAGTACCTCGACAGTTATTGGTTCCCCGGTCGCTACGAGATGGTCAACCACAAGACCGGCCGCTCCACTACCCTGCAGATCAAGAACTACAAGTTCCGCAACGGCTACACTGCGCGCGACTTCGACCAGACCAGCCTTGAGCGGGCGCGCTAGATCCAGCCCGTGAAAATGGGTGTCGTGCGCCAACTGGCGGTTCCGCTGTTGTGCTGCTGCGCGACGGCCGCAGCCTTCGATGCACCCGAGTCGGCCAAGTACAAGCTTGATTTCGGCACCGAGGCGCGCGTCTTCCCCGAGCGTGCAGGCGATCCGCGGCAGGCCGATGCCACCCTGTCTTTCTCGTTGTTCGGGCATGCCGATTTCGAGTGGAACGGCGGTCGCACCAAGGTCGCCATCGCGCCATTCATACGCCACGACTCGGCTGATACCGAGCGCAGCCATGCCGACCTGCGCGAGTTCGAGCTGCGCCACCGCGATGGCAACCTCGACTGGCGCGCCGGCGTCGGCAAGGTGTTCTGGGGCACCACGGAGTTCGTGCACCTCGTGGACATCATCAACCAGACCGATGCCGTGGAGAGCGTCGACGGTGAAGACAAGCTTGGCCAGCCCATGCTCAGCCTGGCCTGGAGCAGTCCCTATGGGGTTTTCTCAGGCTTCCTGCTGCCGTATTTCCGCGAACGCAACCTGCCTGGCGTGGCTGCGCGCCTGCGCGCGCCAGTACGTTTTGAGCAGGGTAGCGTGCAGTACGAATCGAGCCGCGGCAATAAACATCTGGATGGCGCCCTGCGCTGGAGCTACTCTGGCGGCGATATCGATGTTGGGGTGTCGCACTTCATCGGCACCGCGCGAGAGCCGCGCTTCGCATTGCTGCCGCCGCGGCCGGGTATGCCGGAGCCGACATTGCAGCCGATCTACGACCAGATCCGTCAGACCAGCCTCGACTTCAACATGGTGAGCGGCAACTGGATATGGAAACTCGAAGCCCTGCATCAGCGCAACCGGATCAAGGACTTTAACGCAGCGATTGGCGGCTTCGAATACACAGTGACCAGCAACGAAATCGATGCGCCCGAAGTCGGCTTTTTGCTCGAGTACGTCGGGGACAGCCGTCGCGCCAACGCGGCCAGCGCCTTTCAGGACGACCTGTTTGCCGGTGTCCGCTACTCGCTCAACGACGTCGACGGCAGCGAGTTGCTGGCGGGAGTCGGCCAGGATTTGCAGCACAGCGGGCGTTTTGTCAGCGTAGATGCCAGTCGACGCATTGGTAGTGAGGGCCGCCTCGCGCTAAAGTTGCGCATGGTCGACAGCAAGACCGCCGCCGATCCGCTGACTGCACTGAGGCAGGATGATCATTTGCTGGTCGAGTACACACACTATTTCTAAGGGGGAACGAACATGAGCGAACAACGCTATGGTGGCTTGCAGTACTGGCTGGACCGCAAGTTTGAAAAGCTAGCAGCCTGGGCCGTCAACCACACCGGCTGGGTACTGCTGGCCTTTGCCGCCCTGGCCGGCGTCGCCTTCTACCAGGCTTCCAAGGTGACCCAGGACACCAGCCTCGATGCCTATTTCGACCCGGATGACGCCGCGTTCCAGCATTACAAGGCCTACCAGAAGGAATTCAACTCCGACGAAGTGACCTATATCGTCTACAAGGCGGCGGACCCGAAAAAAGGTGTCTTCGATCTTGACACCATGCGCAAGATCGACAGCCTCACCCGCGCTATCGAGAAGGAAATGCCGTTCGCACGCAAGGTCACCAGCCTCACCAACGTCGAGACCATCGAGGCACAGGGCGCCGACGATCTGGTGATCCGTCGCCTGTCCGACCTGCCGAGTTATGGCGAAGAGGAAGTCCAGCACCTGCGTGACTTCACCATGACGCGCCCGCTGTATGTCGGCACCCTGGTCAGCAAGGATGCCCAGCATGGAGCCATCCTGGTCGAGATGACCCTGAACAGTACCGACCCGATCGACAAGCTGCGATACGACCCCAAGGGCGGTGACGGCCTCAGCAATGTGTACCCGCAGGTATCCAACGACAAGCTGATGGCGATCCTTGCCCGCCCCGAGTACCAGGGCCTCGACGTCATGCTTACCGGCGACGTGCCGTGGAACGCCACCTACAACCACATTATTGAAGACGATACCGGCAACATTACGGTGGCGACCCTCGGCCTGGCGGCACTGCTCTGCATGTTGTTGTTCCGCAGCCGCTTGCTCGGCCTGTTCGGCCCGGTGATTGCCGTCGTACTCGGCATCGTCATGACCGTGGCTGCAATGGGCGCGCTGCACTACCAGATCAACCTGATGTTCCTCATGCTGCCTACGCTGCTCTGTGCGATCGGCATTGCACAATCGGTGCACCTGCTCATGAACTGGCAGAACGAGTACGCCACGCATGGCTCGCCACGCGAGGCGGCGCGCGCCGCACTGGAAAAAGTGGCGACCCCGTCGCTGCTGTGCGCGCTCACCACGGCGGCAGGCTTGGCCGGCATGGCAACCTCGCAGCTCAAGATAATGCGCGAGTTCGGCATCTATTCCGCCATCGGCGTGATCCTCACCTTCGTCGTAGTGCTGATGCTGGTGACAGCCTTCGCTGCGCGCGCCAAGCCGCGCCCGGAAAAGGTGAGGGCTGCCGGCGCGGCCCATCCCAAGTGGCTGGAGCACATCGTCTTCGGTTCGCTCGAAACCGCACTTAAATACCCGAAGCAGGTGCTCGTCGCCACCATCCTCGCCACGGTGCTTGCCGGGGTCGGCATCAGCATGCTGCGCGTCGATTTCAATTTCGCCGAAGAGCTGAATCCCAAGGTGAAATGGCGCGCCGATACCGACAAGATCGAACAGATCATGGGCGGCGTGCTGAGCGTGGTCTATGTCTTCGATACCGGCAAGACCGACGGCATCCAGGATCCGGAAGTGATCCACGCCATCGCCTCCCTGCAGGAGTTCGCCGAGAAACAGGAAATCGTTGCCGACACCACGTCCATCGTTGATTACCTCGAAGAGCTCAACCAGGCCTTCCATGGCGGCGATCCGGCCTTCCATACCATTCCCAAGGAGCGCGATGCCCTCGCGCAACTGCTGTTGGTCTATGAACTCTCGGGCGGCAAGGAGATGAACGATGTGCGCAACATCGACCGCTCGAAGACTGTGCTCGAAATGCGCGTCCACCTGGTGAGTGCGGACAAGATACGCGATCTGATCAGCAAGCTCGACGATCATGTTGCTGCACACCCGATACCCGGCGCCAAGATCGAGCTTTCCGGCATTGGCCTGCTTTGGGTGAAGATCGCCGACTACATCGCCAGTTCGCAGATCAATGGCGCGTCCGCATCTTTCTTGATGATCCTCATCTTCATTGCCATCTCGTTCGGCTCGCTGCGGCTTGGCCTATGGGCGATGATCCCGAACGTGCTGCCCTTCGTCTTCGTGCTTGGCTTCATGGGCGCCATGGGCTGGAATCTGGATTACTTCCGCATGATGCTTGCCTCGGTGACCATGGGCATTTCGGTCGATGACACCATCCACTTCCTGGCGCGATTGCGCGTCGTATTCAGCGAACGGGGCAATTACAAGCAAGCGCTACGCGAGACCATGCACGAGGTGGGCATCCCGCTCACGGTGACCAGCTTCGCGCTGATGGCTGCTTTCAGCAGCTACCTCATCTCGGATGCGGACATCCTCTCGAGCTTCGGTGTGCTGCTCACCGGCAGCGTGCTGGTAGCTTGGCTGGTCGAACTCTTCCTCACCCCGACGCTGATGGTGCTATTCAAGCCCTTTGGTCCGGAGTTTTCACCCGAAGCGAAGCGGGCTACCGCCAGCACCGTTGCACAACCCGCATAGGTTAGTTACTGCTTTTACATTCATAACAAGGAGATTTTCATAGACGAGTTGGCCAAATCAAAAATCAGGATGTTCGGTGCGACATGCGGCTTGTTGTATGTGTTCCTTGTCGTTGTCGGCTGGATACTCATTGCCGGGTTTTTCCCGCTCCATTTGCCGGCCGCCACCGCGGCGGAAATAGCCCCCTTTTTCCAGAATGATCACGTTCGCATCAGTGCCGGCATGATTGTTGTGATGTTTGCAGCGCTGGCAGCCATTCCTTACTCGGCCGTCATCGGACATTACATTGCGAAGATCGAGGGTGGCCCGAGCGTCTTGACCTACATGCTGCTACTAGGCGGTGCCGGCCTGATGGTGCTGACCTTTTATCCGGCGATCTGGTGGCTGGTCGCGGCGTTCCGGCCGGATCGGCCCGTCGATCTCATCTACCTGATGAACGACATGTCCTGGCTGCAGTTCATCGGTGGTGTCTCCATGTATGACGCAATGCCGCTGGCCATGATCATTGCCGCCTTCTACGACAAGAGCCCCAACCCCGTTTTTCCTCGCTGGTTCGGTTTTTACAATCTCTGGACCATGGTGGTGGTATTTCCCGACATGCTGCTGTTTTTCTTCCATACCGGCCCCTTTGCCTGGAATGGCCTGTTCGGATTCTGGCTTCCATTGTCGGGATTCGGTTCCTGGTTTTTTGTGACCTACTATGTTTTGCGCAAGGCAATTCTGAGAGAGCGTCAAGGCGGTGTTGCCTGATTTTGCATAAAGGACAGACAGCGTCATGCAGCGCTCAGGCTTAGTCATCAAACAGTGGTGAGCCAAGTGATGACCGACTGCATGCCCAGGTTTTTTGCGGTCTTGCCGGTCGCTCTGGTCTGCAGTGCTTGCGCGACCGAGCCAAGGGAGGCGTCCGAACCGACAAGGTCCGCAAGCAGTTTGCAAGTTGATGGCAATAGTGACTCAAGGTCCACCTTGACCGGCATTCCCTCCGAATCTGCCATGGAGCGATTCGGAATGCGGGACCGGAACGGACGCGAGATCGCCTACGTCGGGTTTACCGATACCGACTATGGCGGCCCCTGTTCGTTGATGGCAAGCTGTACGGCAGCTTGTCCAAACGCGATGCCAGGGCCTTCTACAGTTGTCGTGGCTACGCGTCAGCTACCTATTACCATTGGGCAAGAGACGCACAGGAGTGGGTCGATACGTTGACGGCCGCAGCAGTGCCGGTCAAGAAGCTGACGCTGAATTTTTCCGGAAAATCGACAATGCAAAGCGTCAAGGAGGTCGTCGGCAATCCGGTGCTTTCGGATGTGCGATCGATTGTCGGCATGGGAACCAATCCGCTGAGCATCTTCAGCACCCTGAGTTCAGCGCGCAGCAACATGGTTGAACGCGAAAAGTATGAAAAGACGCTGGAAGCCTTGCGCAGCCTGACGCCGGGTGACAGTGAGGAGAAAGTGGCGCAGATCACGCGGCCGGAAGATCTGTCATTCACCATTGACGGCATGGTGATGGCTTATCCGCGTTTTTCGCTGGATTTTTATATCAATGCGGGTGTGGTGAAGGTGATCCAGCAACCGTCGTTTCATCGCCTGTCACGGTTGCAGGCAGCGATTTTTTACTTGCCGGACTTGCGCTGGGATCAATGTACCCCGACGAATTGGCGCAATGCATTGTCGGCTGAGTGGGTCCCACCTGCAAACGAAGACCTGGGTAGTTCAGGAACCAACGCGCCCGTGGCGCCAGCTGGCGGAAAGACTCGTTGATCGGCAGGTAGATGTGAGAGTCGGTTAGGGTGCAGGCATTCTCCAGCTCAACCCTTGTTACGCCTTGGCGGAGGAGCCGTTTGGCCGCGACCTTCAATCATGCGGAAGAAAATTCGACCCTTGGTCATGTCGTAAGGGGAGATTTCTAGCGAGACCTTGTCGCCAGCGAGGATGCGAATGTGATGCTTGCGCATCTTTCCGGCGGTATAGGCAATCAGCGAGTGGCCATTTTCCAGCGTGACCCGAAAGCGTGAATCCGGAAGTACTTCTTCCACGACACCATTCATTTCAATGAGTTCTTCTTTTGCCATGTACACCTTTCAGGGGTTTGAAAATTACGAGCCCGGCACTATGCGCCGTATGGCACGGATAAGCAAAGCATTTTAACGGGATAGCCGTCGTTATCCAAGGTCTTCGCTTGACCGGGCAGGGATAAATAGGGCCTAATTCGCGACAGTTATCGAATGGGTCATCAGAAGGGAACATCATGCGACTTAAAGGAAAAAATGCCGTTATTACAGGGGCAGCACAGGGGATTGGCGCAGCCTGCGGGCGGCGCTTTGCTGCCGAGGGCGCACGCGTCATGCTGTGCGATGTCGATCAGGCCCGTGGCGATGCTGTTGCAGACGAGATTCGCCAGGCCGGCGGTGAGGCGTGGTTCATGAAGTGCGACGTGTCGAGCGAAAGCGACATGGCGAATTTCGTGCAGGCAGCGCTGAAGCACATGGGTTCGATTGACGCCTGTGTGTGTGCGGCCGGCGTGGCGCCAAACAACAATTTTCTCGAGTTGCCGCTGGCAGACTTCGACCGCGTGATTCGCATCAATCTTTACGGCCCGTTGATACTCGGTCAGCTGGTGGCGCGTGAAATGGTCGCGGCCGGCAAGGGTGGCGCAATTGTCAATGTGACGTCGACCAGCGTAAAGCTGGCTGGTCCTCAGCAGGCCAGTTACTGCGCCAGCAAGGCCGGGCTTGACGGCCTTACCCGGGCCATGGCGCTGGCACTCGCACCACACAATGTTCGCGTCAATGCGCTCGCGCCGGGGCCAACCAAAACCGGCCTGGCCGAACTGGTGTGGGA
>CANJXH010000085.1 GCA_947478755.1 Betaproteobacteria bacterium
AATGCTCTCCGCAATCCTCGTGATGGTGCTGGGCGCCATCGTGCTCGGTGCAGCGCTCGGTTTCGCTGCCGTCAAATTCAAGGTCGAAGGCGATCCTCTGGTTGAGAAGATCGACGCAATCCTGCCGCAAACCCAATGCGGACAGTGCGGCTTTCCCGGTTGCAAGCCCTATGCAACGGCGATGGCCAAGGGCGATGCCGATATCAACCAGTGCCCGCCAGGCGGTGATGAAGGCATCCGCAAACTGGCTGACCTCCTCGGCCGTGAATACAAATCGCTTTCGGCAGAGCATGGCGTTGAAAAACCAAAGAGCGTTGCGCTGATCGACGAAGCCACCTGCATCGGCTGCACACTTTGCATCCAGGCCTGCCCGGTGGACGCCATTGTGGGGGCGGCCAAACAGATGCACACCGTTGTCGCCCCGCTGTGCACCGGCTGTGAACTTTGCCTTCCACCCTGCCCCGTCAATTGCATCATCATGGCGCCGGTCAGTGAAACCGTGGACAACTGGAAATGGAAATATCCGGTGTTCAAGTTGCAGCCAATGCCAGAAAGTCGTGCCGCATGAGCTTGCGCCACTTGTTCAAGTTTAACGGCGGTGTAAAGCCGGTAACGCACAAATCGGAAAGCACGCGCAATCCGATCGGCAAGGCACCGCTGTCTGCCGAACTGGTCATCCCGCTGCACCAGAGCATTGGCGGTACGCCGCGGCCCCTGGTCCAGGCCGGACAACAGGTACTGAAAGGTCAGATCATCGGCGCCGCTGACGGCAATGTATCTGCCGCTGTCCATGCTTCCACGTCCGGCCGTATCAAGACTGTTGAAATGCGACGCATGCCGCACTCGTCCGGATTGTCTGCGCTGTGTGTAGTCATCGAACCCGATGGTGAGGAGGCCTGGATCGAAGCCCGCCCGATCGCGTGGAAATCGCTGCCCCCGGATGAAGTACGCGACATCGTGCGGGATCTCGGTGTAGTGGGCCTCGGCGGCGCCGTTTTCCCCTCTCATCTCAAGATGAAGGGCAGCAGCAAAACACCAACCAGATACCTGGTGATCAACGGCGCCGAGTGCGAACCTTTCATTACCTGCGACGACATGCAGATGCGCGAGCGTGCCGACGGCATCGTCGCTGGTGCCATGATCATCCGCCACATGCTGCAGGCCGAGCAGGTACTGGTAGGGATCGAGGACAACAAGCCGGAGGCTGTTGCGGCAATGCAGGCGGCGGTCAGCAAAAGCGGTGTCACCGGCGTCGAAGTCATCGCCGTGCCGACCCGCTATCCTGCCGGTGGCGCCAAGCAGTTGATCCGCGTATTGACCGGTATCGAGGTTCCGCACGGCGCCCGCTCCACCGACCACGGCGTGCAATGTTTCAATACCGGTACGGCTTTTTCGGTACATGAAGCACTTGACCTTGGGCGGCCACTGATCTCGCGGATCGTCACCGTTGCCGGCAATGTTGAACGCCCGCGAAACTTTGAAGTGCCTTTCGGTACGCCGATGCGTGACGTGATAGCGCTCGCAGGCGCGAAGCCGGACAGTGACCGCATCATCATGGGCGGGCCGATGATGGGCTTTGTCATGCCGGGCGATGAAGTGCCCGTTGTCAAGGCCACCAATTGCATCCTCGTCGGTTCGCCGTCGCTTTTCCCGCCGCCGCCGCCGGAGATGCCCTGCATCCGCTGCGGCGAATGCTCCAAGGCCTGCCCGGCTGACTTGCAGCCATTTGAGCTTTATTGGTATTCGAAGTCAAAGATATTCGGCAAGGCACAGGAATATCACCTGTTCGATTGCATCGAGTGCGGTTGCTGTTCCTACGTCTGCCCGTCGAGTATTCCGCTGGTTGATTACTATCGTTTTGCCAAAAGCGAAATATGGGCGCGCGAAGCTGAAAAGGCGGCGTCAGACGCGGCACGCGAACGCTACGAATTCCGCCAGTTGCGCGAGCAGCGTGAAGAAGAGGAAAAAGCTGCCCGCCTCGCAGCCAAGATGGCAGCGCGCAAGACAGCCGAGGCGGAGAACCCTGACGGCGGCCGCCCCAAGCCGGACATGGGCGATCTTGATGACGAGAAGAAGGCATTGATCGCTGCCGCCATGGAACGCGCAAAGGCACAGAAGGAATCTGGCGCAACGACCGAAGGGAACAAGGAATAGCATGGTCAACAACTCACCCTTCGTCGTCAAGGCCAGCAGTGTACGTAGTGTGATGCTGCGCGTGCTGCTGGCCCTGATGCCTGGCGTTGCCGCCTATGTGTGGTTTTTTGGTGCTGCCATCCTGGTGCAGCTCGCGCTTGCCTCGGTCACGGCACTGGCCGTTGAAGCCTTCATGCTCTCGCTGCGCAAGAAGCCCGTCATGCTTTTTGTGACCGATGGCAGTGCCCTGGTCACTGCCTGGCTGATTGCCTTGTCATTTCCACCCATCGGGCCGTGGTGGCTGGTGGTGATCGCCACCTTATTTGCCATTGCGCTGGTCAAGCACCTGTATGGCGGTCTCGGGCAAAACCCCTTTAATCCTGCGATGGGTGCATTCGCCTTGATGATCGTTGCCTTTCCGCAGCTGATGTCGCAATGGTCGGCGCCTGGCATCACCGATCTTGCCGTGCAACTCAAGCTGATTTTCGGCCTGCGCGAACTGGATGCCGTGACCATGGCGACTCCGCTGGATGCACTTCGCACTGCGCTGCATACCGGTGCCACGTCGGCCGCAGCGGCGGGGCAATTGCCGGGTGCCGGCTTGATTGCCGGCAAGGGATGGGAATGGGTCTCGGCAGGCTACCTTCTGGGCGGCCTCTGGCTGATGCAACAACGCATCATCTCTTGGCATATTCCGCTCGCGTTTCTGGCAGCGTTGGGCGCTATGGCAGGCATTTTTCAGCTGGTCGATGCCAGCCGCTTTGCCGGGCCACTGTTTCACCTGTTTGGCGGCGGCGCCATGCTGGGCGCGTTTTTCATCACGACCGACCCGGTCTCGGCGGCGACAACGCCGCGCGGCAAATTGATCTACGCGGCATTGATCGGCGCGCTGACCTGGGTGATCAGAACCTTCGGTGCCTTCCCCGATGGCGTCGCCTTCTCGGTTTTGCTGCTCAATATCTGCGTACCGCTGATTGACATGTATACGCAGCCGCCGGTTTTCGGGCACAAGAAAAAATGACTGATGCCACTGAACCTGCTGACAAGCCAGTCGCCGTTCCCCCGTCGGCGTTGCGAGTCTCGATGCGCAGCACCCTGATGATGGTGCTCTTCACCATCGCCTTCACGGCCTTGATGGCGGGAACCTATCTCGCAACCAAGCCCTTGCTGGATGCCAGCGCCAGGGACGAAAAGCTGAAGCTGATCGGCGAGGTGCTGCCTACCGACAGCTATGACAACAAGCTGCTGGAAGACGTGATCACGCTGCCGCCGCAGCCCGAACTCGGGCTCGACGAACCGTCAACCGTCTATCGCGCACGTAAGGCAGGGGAACCGGTGGCGATGGTCGTTGAGGCTGCCGCACCCGATGGATACTCCGGCCGTATCGGCATGATTCTGGCCGTCGCCCGCAATGGCGACATCCTTGCTGTCCGCGTCACGGTACACAAGGAAACACCAGGGTTGGGGGACTACATTGACCCGAAAAAGGATCGCAACAAGGCACGCCCCTGGATCACCCAGTTCAACAATGCGGGTTTCGCCCGGATAGCGCCCGAAGCTTGGAAAGTGAAGCGTGATGGCGGAGAATTCGACCAGATGACCGGGGCAACGATTTCCGCCCGCGCAGTGACCAATGCAACGCGCAAGGCACTGGCCTGGACCGTCACGCGCAGCGAAAAACTTTTTGCCACCGCAACCGGCGCAACCTACTCGGAGTAACTGTCATGAGTGCATATGGTGACATCACCAAAAATGGACTTTGGAAGCAGAACAGCATCCTCGCCCAGGTGCTGGGTCTGTGTCCGACCCTGGCGGTTACCACGACATTCACCAACGCCGTGAGCCTTGGTCTTGCTACTGCGTTTGTCATGTCGGTTTCCAACCTGACAGTGGCGTCGTTGCGGTCCTTCATCCCCTACGAGATCCGGATCCCTGTCTTCATCCTCATCATCGCCTCGCTGGTGACTGTCGTTGACCTGGCTTTCAATGCCTGGCTGCATGAGATGTACGTCATCCTCGGGATATTCATTCCGCTGATCGTGACCAACTGCATCGTGCTTGCGCGTGTCGAGGCGTTTGCGGCCAAGAACACTGCATGGCAATCGGCATGGGATGGTGCTGCAATGGGATTCGGGTTGACGGGGGTGTTGGCCGTCCTGGGGATCGTGCGAGAGTTCGTCGGGCAAGGTACTTTTCTTTCCGGGATCGAGTTGATCGTACCGGGTACCCATGCCATCCAGATGTTGCCGGCAGATTATCCCGGCTTCCTGATCGCCATCCTGCCTCCCGGCGCCTTTTTCGTTCTGGGCAGTCTGATCGCGGTACGCAACTGGATGGATGCGCGCGCCAACAAGCGCGCCATGCTTGCCGCGACGCCGGTATCTGCCGGCGCATGAATCCGACCAAGCGCGCGCAAATATTCGCCCGCCTTGCGGCGCTGGATGCAGCACCGACCACGGAACTCGAATACAAAACCCCGTACCAGCTTCTGGTCGCCGTCGTCCTGTCGGCACAGGCCACGGACAAGGGAGTCAATCGCGCCGCCCGCCCCCTGTTTCGCGCGCACCCGACGCCAAAATCCATCGTCACCCTTGGCGTTGAGGGGGTCGAGGAATACATCCAGACCATCGGCCTCTACCGCACCAAGGCAAAGAATGTCGTGGCCTTGTCAAAGTTGTTGCTGGAGCACCATGGCGGCAACGTGCCAAACGATCGCGAAGCGCTGGAGGCCCTGCCCGGCGTTGGGAGGAAAACCGCCAACGTCATCCTCAACACCGTATTCGGCCAACCGACCATTGCCGTCGACACGCACATTTTCCGGGTTGCCAATCGTACCGGCCTGGCCCCGGGCAAAGACGTACGCGCCGTGGAAGACAAACTGGTCAAGTTTGTGCCGGACGAATACAAGGTCAACGCCCATCATTGGCTGATCCTGCATGGCCGTTACGTGTGCAAGGCAAGGACACCCGATTGTCCAAAATGCGCCATCCAGGATCTGTGCGAGTTCCGCAAGAAAACCGTATCGTGATCGCCGCCACCGGCTTTGCTGAAGGGGATCACGCCACCCCCGAACTCGCCACGATCGCCGTCAGGAATGCGCTCGCCGGTGCTGGCAGCGAATTTGCACACAGCGTCATCCTTCTGCTGTCGGGCCATTTCATTCGCCACGCACAGCCCGCAATCTCGGCTGCGTCACGAGCGGCGAACTGCCTGCAGGTTTGCGGCTGTACGGTACCCGGGTTGTTTACCGAACAGGAACAGAGCCAGGACCAGCCTGCTGCTGCCGCATTGATCCTGTGCGGATCCGTGAGCCTCAGGCTGCCACATGCCGGTCAGCCACGGCTGAGCTTTGCGGTTCCGTCTCACTTGAAGCCCGACTGGGTCTCCGACGGCAACAGGCGTTTCGGTACCGTAGCCACGGCCGCAGCTGAAGCCACACATGGTCAACGCGGTGCCGAGGGTCAGGTCTGGGCCCAGGGCAAACTGAATGACGGTGGCAGGGTCGAAATGGCTTTCCATGGAGGAAGCCTGTCACTTGGTATATCGCGTGGCGTGAAACCACTGACACCGCTGCTTGAAGTCACCGACAGCGACAATTTTGAAATTCTGCAACTCGGTGACCAGACAGCCCTCGATAGCCTGCTGCGTCAGCTTGATCCGGACATCCGCAAACTTGACGAACTGCCCCAGCAGCGAATTTTCGCTGCGCTGCCCGAATCCGGCATTGATCCCGAACTGGCCATGCAGCATGGACGTTACAGCCTGTTGCCCATATTGCGCGTCAACCGCGACGAGCGTTCGGTGACGCTTGCTGCGCCGTTGCCCTTGCATGCGAGGCTGGCCTGGGTCTTGCGCGAACCCGGCGCCGCCGAACAGGACATGCGCACCACCCTGGAGAACATCGCAGCCTCCGCGACCGCCCCTGCATTCGGGTTGTTGTTTTCCTGCATTGGTCGCGGCCCGTATTTTTATCAAGGCCACGACCGCGACATTGCCGCCATGCGCGAGCGATTTCCCGATACCCCCCTTCTCGGCGCCTATGGAGCAGGCGAAATTGCGCCCACCATGCCGTTCAGCACCATGATCAGCTACTCGTCGGTGATTGCAATGGTAAGCCACGATGTTTAATCCATCACGCGATCAGGCTCGCCAGTTCCTCGCCGAATCGTGGCGCAAACGGCGCGACAGATTGCCCGCCAGCGCACTGGAAACCATGGCGGGTGACGTGGTGGCCCTTCACCCTGAATATCACCTCCTGCTCGATTCCGGCGACAAGGCCATCGGTGCCGAATGGTCACCAGAATCCGGTGAAACCAACCCTTTCCTGCACTTGTCATTGCATCTGGCCATCGCCGAGCAGCTGTCGGTCGATCAGCCGCCGGGAATCGTCGCCATCTTCAATCGTCTGGTCGCAAGGCGCAGTGACCGGCATGAAGCGATACACGCCATACTCGACTGCCTCGCCGAAACCTTGTGGCGCAGCCAGCGCGACCAAACCCCGATGGATGGGGCCGCCTATTTAAGCCTGCTGCAGGAAACCGCAAATCGGGGATAATTTGCCGCTACCTATCTTTTGACCGGGCATCATCATGGAATTCGAAGGAAGTTCGAGCTATATCGCCACCCCTGACCTGATGATGGCCGTCAATGCAGCAATCAAGCTGCAACGCCCGCTGCTGATCAAGGGCGAGCCGGGAACAGGCAAAACCATGTTGGCGGAAGAGGTCGCGGCAGCACTGAACCTGCCCCTGCTGCAATGGCATATCAAGTCCACCACCAAGGCGCAACAGGGCCTCTATGAATACGATGCGGTGTCGCGCCTGCGCGATTCACAGCTGGGCGACGACAAGGTGCGTGATATCGCCAACTACATAAAGCCCGGCGTTCTCTGGCAGGCCTTTGAAGCGACATCACAGAACGTGATCCTGATCGACGAGATCGACAAGGCCGACATCGAGTTTCCCAACGATCTGCTGCGCGAACTTGATCGCATGGAGTTCTATGTCTACGAGACGCAGAAAACCGTTCGCGCCCGGCAACGCCCGCTGGTATTCATCACGTCGAACAACGAAAAGGAATTGCCTGACGCCTTTTTGCGGCGCTGCTTTTTTCACTACATTCGTTTCCCCGACAAGGAGACAATGAAAAAAATTGTCGATGTCCACTTCCCGAACATCAAACAGAACCTGCTGCGTGAAGCGTTGGAAGTGTTTTTCAATTTGCGTACCGTGCCAGGTCTGAAAAAGAAACCATCGACATCCGAACTGATCGACTGGCTGAAGCTGCTGGTTGCGGAGGACATTCCTCCCGAAGCACTGCACTCAGCCGATCGCAAGGTTTCAGTGCCGCCGTTTCACGGAGCCTTGCTAAAGAACGAACAGGATATTCATCTGTTCGAGCGGCTGGTTTTCATGGCGGCACAAGGGCGCTGATTCATCCCTGATGTTTACAGTCGAGGCTCTCCTTTGGCTGTTCGGCATCGCCACGCTGGTGCTGGCGGTGGCTGTCTTTTTGCTGTGGAAGCAATTGCGTTCAGTATCACTGCTGAATGGCAAATATGTCGGCACGGACATGGTGACCCGTTACGCCCACTACGCCAGCATTCTGGACAACACGGATGATGTCGCCTGGTTGTTTGACATAGAAACCCTGCGCCTTGTCTATGTAACGCCGTCTGTGGAACGGCTGCGTGGCTGGGCACAGCATGAATTGATCGGCAGGACAGTGCACGAACTCGTACCGCCTGGGGTTGCCAACGAGATCGGTGGGCTGATCGCCAGCCTCAAGCAACAGCAGGCGGCCAATCCGACAACCCATTACTCGGACCGAATTGAGCTGGAAGTTCCGACCAAGGATGGCGGCACCATGCCGGTAGAGACCGAATACAAGATCCTGGCGAATGAAGACGTAAAGCCGTTTCTGATACTTGGCGTCAGTCGCGACATCAGTGCGCGCAGGCGCAAGGAAGGCATTCTGCAAGACAGCGAAGAAAGGGTCCGTCTTGCCCTGCTATGTTCGGGAGACGGCGTCTGGGACATCAACCTGCAAAGCCGTGCAATGGTGTTTCTTGAAGGCTGGGAAAAAATACTCGGCTATCAGCCGGGGGAGCTGGAGCAGACGCTCGATGGTTATGTCGACCTGATTCACCCGGACGACCGGAATCGAATGGAAGTCGAAATCAAACGCCACATCGATGGTGAGTCGGCCACTTACCAATGCGAGTTTCGCATCCGCACCAAGGATGGGGGATGGCGGTGGGCCTTGAGTCGCGGCAAGCTCTGGTCGCGTACGGCGGATGGCAAGGCCCTGCGAATGATCGGTACCCACACGGATATAACCTCGCGCAAAGTCTCCGAAGTCGCCATGTCTCGCGCCAATGTAAAACTGCATACGCAGATCGATGAAATTCGGTTGCTGCAGACAAAACTCGCCGAACAGGCGGTGCGTGATCCTCTCACGGGCCTGTACAACCGTCGCTACCTTGACGAGACGCTGGATCGCGAGGTCGCCCGCGCCCGTCGCGAAGGGAGCCCGTTGTCTGTGGTCATGCTCGACGTCGACCATTTCAAGAAACTCAATGATGCATATGGGCATCAGGCTGGCGATGAAGTTCTGAAATCGCTGGCCGAACTGCTGCGTCAGGACACACGAACCGAGGACGTTGCCTGCCGCTACGGTGGCGAAGAATTTCTGGTTCTGTTGCCAAGCATGCCCCTCGACAAGGCCCGTGATCGAGCCGAACACTGGCGGCAACAACTTGAGAACCACCATTTTTCATTCGGCAATTTCTCGCTGTCGGCGACAGCCTCGTTTGGCGTCTCAAGCTATCCCCATCACGGCAAAACCCCGGACGATCTGACGCGTGCAGCAGACAATGCCCTCTATAGCGCCAAGAGAAGCGGCCGCAATCGGGTTGAGACGTTCGAGGATGCACCGATTGTCTTCGTGACAGGCAGCCCGGCCGGCGGCTGACCCCGACCATGCTGATCGACTTCTTTCTTCATCTGAAACAGCGCAAGCTTCCCGTGTCGACGCGGGAATATCTGACGCTGATAGAGGCGTTGCAACAAAGGGTTTCCGGTCACAGCATTGACGACTTCTATCATCTTTCCCGCACCTGCCTGATCAAGAATGAAGCCAATTACGACAAATTTGACCAGGCTTTCGGCGAATACTTTAGGGGCGTGACCTCCCTACCGGGGCTTGAGGTGGACCTGCCTGAAGACTGGCTACGCGCGCTGGTGGACAAGGTCCTTACTCCCGAGCAGAAAGCCGCGGTGCAGAAATTGGGCTGGGACAGGTTGATGGAGGAGTTTGCCAAACGTCTGGAGGAACAGAAGGAGGCCCATCATGGTGGCAACAAATGGATAGGCACTGGTGGTACCAGCCCCTTCGGCAACAGCGGCAGTCATCCGGAGGGCATTCGTGTTGGTGGTTCCTCCAAAAACCGTAGTGCGGTGAAAGTCTGGCAGCAACGAGAGTTTCGCAATCTGGATGACTCGGTCGAGCTGGGTACGCGCAACATCAAGGTGGCGCTACGGCGCCTGCGGCGTTTTGCCCGCGAGGGAGCGGCCGAGGAACTTGACCTGGATGGCACCATTCGCGACACCGCAAGAAATGCTGGGTGGCTTGATATCCGCATGCGCCCGGAGCGACACAACAAGATCAAGGTGCTGCTTTTCCTCGATGTCGGCGGCTCCATGGATGACCACATCAAGGTCTGCGAAGAGCTTTTTTCGGCTGCAAAATCCGAATTCAAGCATCTTGAGTACTTCTACTTTCATAACTGCATCTACGACTTCGTATGGCGCGACAACCATCTGCGTCGATCGGAAAAGTTTCCCTTGTGGGATGTCATTCATAAATACGGGAGCGATTACAAGCTGATATTTGTCGGTGACGCGACAATGAGCCCCTACGAAATTACGCAGCCCAACGGCTCGATCGAATACAGCAACGAAGAACCCGGTGCCGTATGGTTGCAACGCATGCTGGATCACTATCCTGCTGCCGCCTGGCTCAACCCGGAGCCGGAACGACTTTGGGAATACCGGCAGTCAGTGTCATTGATCGACAACCTGATGGGAAAACGCATGTTTCCGCTTACGCTGGCAGGTTTAGAACGTGCCATGCGCCAACTCAACAAATAGGAGTCTTCATGAACACGAATAGTCGCCGTCGCATTTTGTTAAAAGCACTCTTCGCCGCAGGTCTTCTCGAAGGTGTCGGACTAAGCGGGCTCATTGGACGTGCGCTTGCCAATGGTAACGACCCTGTCGCCGCAGGATTGCGCAATTTCAGGGGTGCAGTAACGATCAACGGCCAAACTGCCCGCGTCGGCATGCTGATCAAGGCAGGCGATACCGTGGTCACCGGTCATGACAGCGAGGCTATTTTTGTCATCGGCCAGGATGCCTTTTTGCAACGAGACAATTCAAGCGTGATTTTTGGTGATGCGGCTAGCGGCTTCTTCCGCATCGTTACCGGCAAGCTGTTGTCGGTATTTGGCAAAGGGCCAAAGAAACTCATCGTCAGCACTGCGACTATCGGCATTCGCGGCACCGGCTGCTATATAGAGGCAAGTCCGGAACAGACCTATTTCTGTCTGTGCTACGGCGAGGCAGAAATCATTCCGGTTGCTGCACCAGAGCAACGCGAAGTCATTGCCACGACGCATCACGACCATCCCCTGACCATCAGTCATGATGCAGCCAAAGGCAGCATCATGACCGCGGCACCGGTCATCAACCATACCGATGCAGAATTGACGCTGCTGGAAAATCTGGTGGGAAGACAAACGCCTTTCTATGGCAAGGGTTACAAGTATTGAACCCAAGCTGACACCGGCCGAACCAACTCACTCAGGATGGTGAGGGTGTCACCTTGAGCACTTCATCTATCGTGGTCAAACCGGCTGCAATCTTTCTGGCGCCGGAAATCCGCAGAGTCTTCATGCCTTCGCGAAGCGCCTGCTCGCGCAATGACGCCAGGTCAGTGTGCTCCGTGATGCGCTTGCGAACTTCCGGTGACATCAGCATCACTTCGTAGAGCCCCATCCGCCCCTGATAGCCGGTACGGCGGCAATCCAGGCAGCCTACCGGCCGATACAAGGTGGTTGGCATCGCCGACTTCCAAGGAGACACCAGACCGTTCCATGCCGCCTCATCTTCCTCGCGAAGCCCGGAGGGTTGCTTGCACTTTGGACACAGCGTTCTGACCAATCGCTGCGCCATCACACCCAGCACGGTAGCCTGGATCAGGTAATAAGGAACACCAAGATCAAGGAGCCGTGTCACCGTCGTGGCAGCATCATTGGTATGCAAGGTACTCAGGACGAGGTGCCCGGTGAGCGCCGCCTGTATGGCCATATTTGCCGTTTCAAGGTCGCGGATTTCGCCAACCATGATGATGTCGGGATCCTGGCGCATCAATGCACGAATTCCTTCGGCGAAGTTCATGCCGATATCCGACTGCACCTGTACCTGATTGAATGCTGGCTCGACCATTTCTATCGGGTCTTCCAGAGTGCATACGTTGACATCTTCCGTCGCCAGATTCTTCAACGTCGTGTAAAGCGTCGTGGTTTTCCCGGAGCCAGTCGGCCCCGTTACAAGAATGATGCCGTTCGGCTGCGCGGTCATCTGTTTCCAGCGCGACAAGTCGTCTTCGCCAAAACCGAGATCGGTGAAGTCCTTGACCAGTACGTCCGGATCGAAAATCCGCATCACCAGTTTTTCGCCGAAAGCGGTCGGCAGGGTCGATAGCCGCAATTCCACTTCCTGACCATCGGGCGTCCGCGTTTTTATGCGGCCATCCTGCGGACGCCGGCGTTCGACGACGTCCATGCGGCCGAGGATCTTGATGCGGCTGGTCATGGCATTCAGCACTGCAATGGGTATCTGGTACACCTGATGCAGCACGCCATCAATGCGAAATCTGACAACCCCCAGCTCTCGACGTGGTTCAACATGAATATCTGACGCCCGTTGGTCGAACGCATACTGCCAAAGCCAGTCGACA
>CANJXH010000086.1 GCA_947478755.1 Betaproteobacteria bacterium
ATTTTTGTAGAGAAAAGGGCGCAGGAAAGCGCCGAGATGGCGAAGCGCTTCGAACAGATGGGCTATTCCGCGCTCTGGTTCGGTGAAGCCTTCGGTCAGGACATCCTGGCGCAATCCTCATGGCTGCTGGCGAATACAAGTTCGCTGATCATTGCACCGGGCATTGCCAACATTTATGCACGCGACCCGATGGCGATGGTTGGCGGCCAATACGGGCTTAACGAACAGTCCGGTGGGCGCTTCCTGCTCGGCATGGGTGTCTCACATCAAAGCATTGTCGCCGGCATGCGCGGACATGCTTACGGAAAGCCGGTCGAGACCATGCGCCTGTATCTCGAAGGAATGAAGAAGGTCCAGTATCCATCACCGCAACCGCCGGAAAAACCACTGACTATCCTGGCTGCACTTGGCCCCAAGATGCTCGAGCTGTGTCGCGACGAAGCTGATGGTGCCCACCCTTACAACGTTTCCCCTGCGCATACTGCGCTGGCGCGCAAGATCATGGGCCCGGGCAAACTGCTTTGCGTCGAGCAGAAACTGATTCTCGAAACCAACGCCGATCGCGCTCGCGATGCGGCGCGCAAGATGCTCGCCATGTATCTGCGGGCGCCGAACTATCTGAACAACTGGAAACGCATGGGCTTCAATGACAGCGATTTCGAAAATGGCGGTTCTGATCGCCTGATAGACGATACCGTGGCCTGGGGTGACGAAGCGGCGCTGATCAAGCGCGTCGAACAGCACTGGGAAGCGGGGGCGGACCACGTCTGCATCCAGACCATCGACCCGAGTAACCCGGTGACGCCGATGGGGCTTGGCAATTCCGACAACAGGGTTTTCCAGCAGCTGGCACGACTCAATAAATAATCAGCAAATAAACAGGCAAGAAAGCAGCGATGCACTACATCAGTACCCGAGGCCACGCGGAGCCACAGACTTTTTGCGATATTTTGCTCGGTGGTCTGGCACCGGACGGCGGCTTGTACCTGCCGGATCACTATCCACAGGTCACGGCAAGCGACCTCGCTGCTTGGCGTCAACTGTCATACGCCGATCTGGCTTTCGAGGTGCTGAGTCGCTTCATCACCGACATTCCGGCCGAGGATCTGCGCGACATCGTTGGCAGTACTTACACAGCGCAGACCTACAAACACTGCCGGCCGGCTTGCAATGCTGCGGACATTACGCCGCTTACCACGCTTGAGCCGGGCCTTCATCTGCTAGAACTCTCGAACGGCCCCACGCTCGCCTTTAAGGACATGGCCATGCAGTTGCTTGGCAATCTTTTTGAGTATGTTCTGGAAAAGCGTGGCGAAACCATCAACATTCTTGGCGCCACGTCCGGCGACACAGGTTCGGCCGCTGAGTACGCGATGCGAGGCAAGAAGGGCGTGCGTGTCTTCATGCTTTCGCCACACGGCAAGATGTCGGCCTTCCAGCGCGCGCAAATGTACTCGCTGCAGGATGCCAATATCTGCAACATTGCGGTGGAGGGAATGTTCGACGACGCTCAGGACATCGTCAAGGCCGTGTCCAACGATGCCGCATTCAAGGCGCGCTACAAGATCGGCGCAGTGAACTCGATCAACTGGGCGCGTGTCGCCGCGCAGATCGTCTACTACTTCAAGGGCTACTTTGAGGCGACGACGTCGAACACGGAGAGGGTGGCCTTCAGTGTTCCCTCGGGTAACTTTGGCAACATCTGCGCCGGCCATATTGCCCGCATGATGGGCTTGCCGATTGAACGCCTTGTTCTGGCCACGAACGAGAACGACGTGCTTGACGAATTTTTCAAGACCGGCCTCTACCGTCCAAGGGCAACTGCCGAAACGCACATCACCTCGAGCCCATCGATGGATATTTCGAAGGCATCGAATTTCGAGCGTTTTGTCTTTGATCTGGTCGGGCGTGATCCCGAGATCGTCAGATCATTGTGGCGAAACGTTGACGCCGGCGGTGCGTTTGATCTGGGGGGCACAGTTCACATGGCCAACCTGGCGAAATACGGCATGGTTTCCGGCCGCAGCAACCATGCAAACCGCCTGGCGACCATTCAGGATGTCTGGAAGAAGTACGCGACGATGATCGATACGCATACGGCTGACGGCATGAAGGTAGCGCTGGAATATCGACAACCGGGCATCCCGATGGTCGTGCTGGAAACGGCTCAAGCGGTGAAGTTTGCCGAAACTATCGTCGAGGCGCTTGGTTGCGAACCTGGACGGCCGGCTGAAATGGAAGGGATTGAAAAGCTGCCGCAGAAGGTGAAAGTGATGGCGGCTGATGTAGAGGCAATAAAAGGGATTATTGCCAGGTCTTGCAACTGACGGCCTTGTCGGCCGTCAGCATGATGATTTACAGGTAGATGACCGCGGGGAAAACCGTGACGGCAAGCACCAGGACCAGCCACTCAACGTTGTAGCGAGCCAGAACGCCAGTGAAGTGCAACACCAGTACGGCAATGGCGATAATGTACTAAACCACAAACAGCATAGCGTTCTCCTCAGCGGACTAGTCGCAATTTAAACCGGTATTGGCAGAATTGGCAAGGGTATCTAACAGTTCTTGACTTTATTTCGGCTTGTTCTCGGCCAGCCTGTCAATCAGGCGCCCCAGATTTCCGAGAGAAAGCAGATGCGCATCGATCGATGCCAGCCAGCCTTTGCGAAACAGTTCGTCCACCACGTCTTTGTCCAGCGCGCGGTATTTTGGCTCGCTGACCACGAACAGACCGCTAAGTTGAAAAGCGCCACCGTTGCGCAACTCGGCACGTGCCTGCACTTCGGTGAACAGATCCAGTTCCGCGAGGCGCTTGACGAACGCCCGGGTGCGTATCGACTCCGACTGGTAATCGCTGAGAAATGCCATGGCTTTTTGCAGAAATGGCGTCGGGGCGCCATCCGAGGCAAATAGTCGTTGGCCGTTTTCGGCACCTACTGCAGCATGGAACTCGTCAATGCACACCAGCAGACCATCGCCAGCGCCCTCGCTTGGCACGAAGGGATAACGTCGCACGAAGGCAGGGACGTAGCGCGCATCCCATTTGCCTGCGCGATCAACCAGCAGGTTCTCCTTGTCGCGCAAACCAACCAATGCGACCGGCATGAACTCCTCGGCGTTCAACTGGGCAAAGACAATGGGGTACTCGCGAGCTGCCTCAAAAAACTCGACGGCGGTCAGCGGAATGGAATTGGTCTGACGGGTGAAATCGTATTTCCTGATTTCGCCAACACGCAGGTCGCGATGCTTGTCCTTGTCGAGGACGACAACTTTTTGATAGAACAGAAGTTCCGGCATGGGCTGCTTTCGTTGAAGAATGCCATCATGATAACGCGGCTTCAGCGGCGCGGCAGCCGAATCCGCGCAATCAGCCCACCTTCCTGCCGGGGCAAAAGCTCCAGCTTTCCGCCGTGCTGTGTGGCAATGCGGCTGACAATGGCCAACCCGAGGCCGGCACCTGCCGTATTGCTGCGCGCAGCTTCCAAACGTGTAAACGGTTGCATCATGCGATCTGTTTCCGCAACCGGAATTCCAGGTCCGCGGTCTGCCACGTCCACCACGACCGCTGTCAGTTTATCCTGCACCGAAAGGGTTATGGATTCCTTCCCGGCATGCCGAATCGCGTTGTCAATCAGGTTGCTGACGGCACGCCGCAGGGTTGCCGGATTCATGGGGATCTCGCCCACATCCATCAACTCGGTGTGAAGCGTTATCCCCCGTCGCTGGTACAGGCCGGCGATATCCTCAAGCAAGGGTTTCAATGGCACGGGCTCAAGGTTGGCCGATTCATTGCTGCGCGCAAAATCGAGAAACTGTCCGATCGTACGGTCAATTTCCTCGGTGTCGGCGACCATGCCGTCGCGTGTGGCTTCATCGGCTTCGGACATCTCGATCCCCATTCGCAACCGGGTCAGGGGGGTCCGCAGGTCGTGCGATATTCCGGCAAGAATCAGGGCGCGATCCTGCTCCTGGCGTTCCAGGTCCTTGTTCATTTTATTGAACGCAGTCGCCACGGTGGCCAACTCTTCCGGACCATCCTCGGGCAAGGGCTCGGGATATCGACCCTCACCGACAACACGCGCAGCTTCGGTCAGTCGCTTGAGTGGCCGCGTCAGCCGGGAGACAAAACCCGCAGCGGTGAGCAACGCGATGAGCGCTCCCAACGCCCCCCAGCCAAGCCACTGCAGGGAACGCGAGCCCTCCAGCCGTTTGCGTGGCAGACCGATCCAGTAGTCTTCGCCTTCTATATCGGCCAGAACAAATACGCCGGTGTCGCCATAACGTTCTGTCGTCAACTGAGTATCAGGGCCGAGCGAGTTGCGCAGGTTTTGCAGGACATCGCGCAGAAAGGGGTCCTGCGGAGCCGCCACAGGAGGCTCGCCGGGTTCAGCCGGGTAGATCCGCACCCCTTCCTGATTGGTCAGGTCGAGCAGCAGGGCATTGCGTCGCAAGGGGTCGGCAGCCACCACGGCCGATCTGGTCAGGTTGACGATGCTGGAGAGCACTTGGGCGAAATTTCGGGCGCGGGGTGCCTGCTCCGAATAGACAAACAGCATGGCCCAGCTCAATGCCGACACCAGCATCAAGGCTGTCAGCAGAAAAAACAACCGGGGCAGCAATCGCCTGGTGAGCTTCATTCCGCCGCGTTGCTATCGGGCACGAAGACATACCCGAAGCCGCGGACAGTCTGGATGTGGGTCGGGTTGGCCGGGTCGAGCTCAACCAGCTTGCGCAACCGGGACACCTGTACGTCAATGGCACGATCGAAGACCTCATATTCGCGGCCACGTGCCATTTCCGACAAGTGGTCGCGGCTCAGCGGCTGGCGTGGGTGCGTGACGAGGGCCTTGAGCAGGGCAAACTCGCCAGTCGTCAAGGCATGGGTTTCGCCATTGCGTTCCAGCGTACGGGTACCGAGATCCACCGAACAATCACCAAAGGAAATGATCTCGGGTGTTTCTGCCGGCGCACCGGGTACCGATGTCGCGCGGCGGCGCAGAACGGCATTGATGCGCGCCACCAGTTCGCGTGGGTTGAAAGGCTTGGCCAGATAGTCATCGGCACCAAGATCAAGCCCTGCGATGCGATCAACGTCGTCGCCCTTGGCCGTCAGCATGATGATGGGAATCCCGGATTTGGCAGCACGCAGGCGACGGCAGATCGCGAGGCCATCCTCACCAGGCATCATCAGATCGAGTACCAGAAGGTCGTAATGCTCGCGGGCCATCGCACGATCCATCGACTCGGCGCCATCAACGGCACGCACACCAAATGCCTGATCACGCAGATATCGCTCCAGCAACTGGCGCAATCGCAGGTCGTCATCGACGATCAGAATCTTGTCAGAATGTTTTTCCATGGCTAAAGAATACCCCAGAAAATTGAGCAAGCCAGCCCAAGATGCGCAGGGCTAACACGCCGTAACAATTTACTGAGGATGCGCTGTTTCGATACCTGACCTTGCAGGCACAATAGGCGCCATTGAATCTTTGGGAAACAAAGTGATTTCGCTGCGCAATATCCGATGGCTGTTGATCGTCACCCTCATGGGATGGGGTGCCGTTGCCTCAATCGCGCAGGCCTCGATGGTGGCTGCCGACCAAGCCGCACTTGCAGAATCCACTGAATCAGTCGCCGAAGCGCCGCGACTTGAAAAGTCGCTGCCACAACGCTGGCTTGACATGATCCTGGCCGTACTGTCGCCCGATCAACGCGATCAATTGCGCAACCAGATTCGCGAACAGCGCCAGCAAATGCGCGAGGAACGCCGACAACAAACATCGGATGACGACAACTGGCGGGGCGAGCCACAGCGGCCGCAGCATCTCTCGCCCGACGAGCGCAAGGAGTTCCATCAATGGATGCGCGAACGGCGTCGTTCGGATTTTGACGGTGACCTTGATGAAAGGCGCCGCGGCCGCTGATTCCCCGGGCAACACTTGGCAGACCGGGGCTGACGTTCTGCTCACGACCACAGCGGGCAGACGCTCAGATGGGTAAAATGGGCTCTTCACGGCTGGCGGCAACAAAATCAACGCTCACGCCCGCCGTAACGCCGAGGGGAAATCATGTCTATAGCCAGCGCCAACCCTGCAGTCTTTGGGAAAACCGTCAGTACCGGGACCAAGCTGTGGATCGCCAACGGGATATTCTGGTTCGTGTTCGCGGCCTATATCTGGGGCTCATGGATTCTCGGACCTGATTTCAAGGAAAACGCGATCGGTCGCGAACTCGCGTCGCCGGGCTATGTCACCTGGATCCGGACGGTAGAGATTGCGTCGATTGTCCTGTTCATCTGGCAGGTAACGCAGTTTGTGCTGCTGCCCAAGATCAGGACCGGCAAGTTCTCCATTGACGGACTTTTTTTCATTTCCTGCGGCATGCTTTATCTGCAGGAACCTTGGCTGAACTACAACAGCCACCAGTTCTTCTATACGACGGTGTCTTACAACCGCGGTTCCTGGTGCGGCTATGTTCCGGGATGGAACAGCCCGCATCCGGAATTGATTCCGGTTGGCAGCGTGATCTGGGCAACCGCCTATTTCACACTGGTCGGCCTCTGGGTCTTCGCCGGTTCCCGATTCATGGCCTGGTGGAAGAGTCGGCACCCCAACATCACGCCGCTGCAACTGGTACTGACGACATTCCTTGTTTTTATCCCTTTCGACTTCGTGCTCGAATACGGCATCCTGACCACACAGCTTTTCAACTACTCCAGCACGGTGCCGGAATTGACCCTCTGGGCAGGAGAGAAAAACCAGTTTCCCCTGTATGAAATCGTCAGCTGGTGCGCCTGTCTCACCTGCTGGTCATCGCTGCGCCATTTCCAGAATGACAAGGGCGAGACTTGGGCGGAGCGGGGGATTTCCAACATCCGCTTCCCCAGCGAGGGCATGAAAACCTTCACCCGCTTCCTCATGATCATGGGGGCGAGTCAGGTATTCTTCCTGTTGCTGTACAACATTCCCTATTTTGTCTGGAGTACCAAGGGCGGCGCCTATCCGGCCTATGAGGCCTATCGCATTGCCGGCGTCTGTGGTCCGAATACCAACTATGATTGTCCCGGCCCCAGCGTACCGCTGCCCAGAAGGCACAGTTACACCAATCGCACGGTAGCGCCCGAGTCGCTGCCGCAACCCATCTATCAACCTCACTGATCTGTACCAGTTTGCCGATGCCCGACAATATCGTAGAAGTTTCCGATGTCCACTTCGCCTACGGCAACAACAAGGTATTTCAGGGCATCAACCTCGCCATCCCGCGTGGCAAGGTGGTGGCGATTCTGGGCGCCAGCGGCTGCGGCAAATCCACACTGCTGCGCATGCTTGGGGCGCAAACCCTGCCGTCGCAGGGCAGCGTCAAGGTGTTGGGCGAAACCATCAACACCCTCGATGTCGAGCCGCTTTACGAGTTGCGCAAGAAGATCGGCATGATGCTGCAAAAGGGTGGCCTGTTCAGCGACTTGTCGGTCTACGAGAATCTGGCGTTTCCGATGCGTGAGCACACCGATCTGCCGGAAGAAATCATTCACGACCTCGTTTTGATGAAGTTGCACGCGGTCGGTTTGCGCGGCGCTCACCACCTGATGCCGGGCGAGCTCTCCGGCGGCATGGCGCGTCGCGTCGCGTTGGCACGCGCCATTGCCCTTGATCCGGCACTGCTGATGTATGACGAACCGTTTGCCGGCCTTGATCCGATTTCGCTCAACGTCATCGCGACCCTGATCCGTCAACTAAACGACGCACTGGGCTTGACGTCAATTGTCGTCACCTACGATGTCAGCGAATCCATGAAGGTGGTCGACTACGTCTATTTCATTGCCGACGGCAGGGTGGTCGCCGAAGGCCCGACGGAGGAGATCAAGAACTCGACCGATCCCTTTGTGCGCCAGTTCCTTGACGCCAAGCCGGATGGGCCCGTCGCCTTTCGCTATCCCGGCAAGCCCGTAGGCGAAACCATGGGGCTGGTCGCCGCCGGCTGAAGGGCATCTGCCGAGACGGGCGGCTTAACGTCCCTTCACCGACTCTGCAATACGGATTCTTTCCTCTGCGATTGATGTCGCGTGAATGGCAAAGCTGAGTGGCATGATGAGCCAGATGATGGAGGCTTCATCGGTTGTCTCGTACATCGACTCGGCTGATATGCAGGACATCAGCACCTTCAGGCTCGACCAGACGTCGTGGTAGCGCAGACGATATTCGCTGATCCGGTTACCGGTGAATTCCTCGTACCAGTCAAGTGCTTTCTTGTAGTCCACCTTGCCACCGCTGAACTGGATGAACCAGGAAATGTCTTCCGCCGGGTCGCCGATCCGCGCTGATTCCCAGTCCAGGATCGCAGACACCTTGCTGTCATGGACCAGCACATTGTGCAGGCCGTAATCCATGTGGATCAGGCAGGCCTGGTAGTCGTCGGTGGGTACGTTGTCGATCAACCAGGTGGTTACCCGGTCGAGAACTGCCGATGG
This sequence comes from Betaproteobacteria bacterium, assembly GCA_947478755.1. Lineage (GTDB taxonomy): Bacteria > Pseudomonadota > Gammaproteobacteria > Burkholderiales > Rhodocyclaceae > Georgfuchsia. The sequence continues at coordinate 8,468 of CANJXH010000086.1, forward strand.
ATTGCCTGACTTCATCCATGGCTGATTACGCCACAACAGGACGGCTTCGCGGGCCACATCCTGCGCTGTCGGCAAATCCAGCCATTCGCCGACCGAGAGCTGCCGCATTTCTGCTGAACGCGGCAGCATATGCACCCTGGCAATTGCCTCGATGAAGGAGCGCGCAATTTCATCGGTGACCTCCTTGTTGGCGACCACGGCATTACCCAGGTTTTCTCCGGGAACCTTGGTCGAAACAAAGAACCGCTCGCCCAGCTTCGTCTTGTCTGATTCAAGCCACAGCGGCTCGGCAACCTTCACGCCGGCATCGAATACGAACTTGACAATTTCGTATTCCTTGCGGATATCCGACGCATGGAGGGAGACGAACTTGTCCGGCTTTTCCGATCGCAACACGAGGGACTGGTGTTCGCCGGAGTCGTCTTCGGTTTCGAACAGCACGGTGATCTTCTGGTAACCACCCACCAGCTGCCTGAAGTTCGTGACCTTCAACCCGTGTCTTTCGGGAAACTTCTGCTGCAGGTATTGCTCCAATGTTTCCCGGGTGAAATGCAATACGCCATCCGCTGCATTGAACTTTCTTCCGGCGGCGAATTTCATTCGGTGTTCGTGGAACTCCCCCTCTTTGTGGGCAACACGCTGCAGGTAAGCCGTGGTGGCGGGCGTCTCTTCGTGGACCACCTTGACAAGCGTCGCCAGATGGCGCATCACTTCATTGATTGCCGCATTGGCCAGTTCATAGTTTGTCGGCAGCGAAAGGCGAGGCGGCAGCGTGCTTGCCAACGAGCGTTGCATCGTTTCTGCATCTCCTGCGGCCAGTTTTGCACCAAGCAGGTCGATGCCTTCGATCAGCACCTTGCGCAGCCCTTCGTAATACTCGATGTAAAAATCCAGTTGGTTGCGGCGTGCAAGCTCGCTCAAGGTCATGTCAATCATGTTGAGTTCCATGAGTGACTGCTCGTCCGTGACGAGCTTGCCGATTTTCTGCAGGGTTGCCTGTATGCCTTTCAGCAGTCTGTCGCTGCTGGGCAGTGCCTTCTCGGCCGTCGACAGCGCCGCAGATTTCTCCCCGTTTTGCATTGTTATTGTCCCTCTCGAATAGTCGTAAAACCCGCATGCAGTGCGGCTTGCAAGCGAAAGATTATAGTAGGATACGCGCACTAAATACAGACAAGGAACGACACCATGTTGTCACCCAATGCCAGACTCAATCTGCTGAAACACACCTCATGGAGCGGTTACGTTTACATCGCCTTCCTGCTGGTCGGCATGGCCACTGCAGGTTTTCTTCCCTCCCAACCGCCGAGCTGGGCGCCGGAACAGATCGCCGATATCTATCGCAATGATGTGACCCGCATCCGCATCGGCATGGTGCTGGGACTCGTGGGTTCGATGTTCTATGTGCCCTGGACGGCCATGCTCGCCAAGCTGATCATGCGCGTCGAAGGCAAGGCCGGCATCCTGACTTTCTGCCAGATCATCGCCGGCTGCACCAACGTGCTGCTGACCGCCTATCCCTGCGGCTACTGGCTGCTTGGTTCCTTCCGTCCGGAGCGTGACGCGCAACTGATCCAGCTGATCAACGACATTTCATGGACGCAGTTCCTCGGCGTCATCACGCCGTTCTATTTCGTTCCGATCAGCATTGCCTACGCAGCCCTTGCCGACCAGGATCCCGATCCGATCATTCCGCGCTGGGTTGGCTGGTTCAATATCTGGTTTGAGGTGAGCCTGATCCCGCTGGTCGTGATTTTCTGGTTTCATGGCGGGCCGTTCGCCTGGAACGGCATCTTCGGCTTCTACCTGCCGTTCACCATTTTCTTCCTCTGGTTCTTCATCATGACCTGGACCATTCGTCGCTCGATCCATCGACTCGACGAAGTCTGAAGTCAGTCGTCGAGACTGGTTCCCCGCGTTTCGGGCAGGTAACGCCAGCCGACGGCAAACGCCAGCATCAGCAGCAGGGCAGGGTAAAGCAGCCCGGCCAGCGGGTTTCCCGCCTTGCTTGCGATCCACGTCACCATGAAGGGCGACATGCCGCCGATCCATCCGGCAGCCAGGTTGTGCGGCAGGCCGACGGCCGAATAGCGAGTACGGGCGGGAAACAACTCCGCCAACGTCGCCGTCTGCGGTCCGGTGATCAGCGCGACGGCGGCCACCAGTACCAGCAGCATTGCGACGACCGCCAGCGGATTGCCGCCAAAATCCAGCAACCCGGCATAGACCGGCATCACGCCGCCGGCACCGAGCAGCAGACCGTTAAGCAATACCGGGCGGCGGCCGATGCGGTCCGACAGCCAGCCGGCGAATATCGTCAACGGGAACAACGCCAGAGTTGCCAGCAGCGTCAGTTCGCCCGCCTGGCTGCTCTCCATGTTGACCACGGTCTTGAGGAATACGGGTGCATACACCTGTGACGAAAAGAACAGCAGCGAGCCGCCCGATGAAATGCAAAAGAAAAGCAGGGCCATGCGCTTTCGGGTGAGGGGGTCGGACAGGCAGTCACGCAGCGGCGTCTTCGCAATCTGTTTGCGCTCGCCCAGACTCAGGAACACCGGAGACTCGTGCAACGCGATGCGGCTCTTCAACGAGATCGCCAGCAACAGCGCAGACAGGATGAACGGCACACGCCAACCCCACTGGTGAAACTCCTCCACCGACAGCCAGCGTTGCAGCAGCACGATCTGGAAAGTTGATGCCATCACGCCCAGCGGCCCCATCAGTTGCAGCACACTGGTGCTGACGCCACGGCGTGCGACGGGCGCATGCTCGGTCAGGTACACAATCGCACCGCCGATCTCGCCTCCCATCGCCAGGCCCTGCAACAGCCGCAGGCTCACCAGCAACAAAGGCGCAACAAAACCGACATCGGCATAGACCGGCAACAGGCCGACACCAAAGGTCGCGGCCCCCATCAGGCCGATGGTCGAAATGAACACCATGCGCCGGCCATGGCGGTCGCCAAGCGAACCGAACAGCGCGGCACCGATCGGGCGTACCACCATGCCGACGCCAAACGTGGCGAGGCTTTTCAGCAAGGCCGCAGTCGGGTCGTCACTCGGGAAAAAAAGTTCGCCGAAGATCGTCGCCAACGATGCAAAGGTCAGGAAGTCATACCATTCAAGGAAGGTGCCGAAGCATGCGGCCAGTGCCACCTTGCGTTGCTTGCCGGGGCTGAATGGCGTTGCTGAAGCCGGATTTGTCATGCAGTCGATCGGGGCTAAACGGGGCGCCTATTATCCCCGAGCAGGTAGAATTCGCCGCGTGAATCTACTGGCCATCGAAACCTCCACGCACATGCTGTCCGTTGCTCTGGCCATGGGGGAGAGTGTGCTTCAGCGCAGCGAGTTTTGCGCCAATGGCGGCTCCGATCGCCTGCTGCCCTGGGTTAGGCAATTGACGCAGGAAGCGGGCGTCTCCCTGCCGCACCTCGATGGCATCGCCTTCGGTTCCGGGCCCGGTAGCTTTACCGGGTTGCGTCTGGCCTGTGGCATTGCGCAGGGCCTGGCCTTCGGTGCCGATCTGCCGGTCATCCCGATCATAACGCTCGAA
>CANJXH010000087.1 GCA_947478755.1 Betaproteobacteria bacterium
GCCATCCCAGGCCAGCGGGCCCTTGAGGAAGAAGACGTTGAATGTGCCTGGCACGAACATCAGTGCTGCCCAAAGATTGAAGTAACCGAGCCAGCGCGGAAAGATGGGCTTGGCACGCGAGTCGATCAGGATCGCCCAACCAAAAACGGCAGCCTGACCAACCAGGGTTGAGCTGAGGCCGACGAATGGAACCCAAGCCATGTCGTTCAGCAGCTGAATCAACTCCGGCGCACGATCGACACGGAAGGTCGCCACCTGCCAGAAGAAGATGAGGTAGATGAACTCCAGCACGAAGATCGCACCCAGCCCCAACTGGATGAAGGCCAGTGCCGAATAGCGTCCCTCGATGCGCCGCATCTGCAGCGTGATGGCGACCGCAAAGGGCATGAGAAAGGCCGAAGCCACCATCGAAATGATCATGCCGCCACGGATCGCATAACGGTTCTCGATGAACAGATGTGCTGTCTGCTCGATGCTGTCGCTCGGTGGCGGAGGAGGAATGAAACCGGCCATGAACGCGAAGCCGATGCCCATCAGTACCATGGCGGCGACGCCACTCCAACCGCACAACCTGAGAATTGTTGGATTCATGTTTTCCTCTTCCTTTAAGTCAGCAATCACAAAAAAACGAGGGCAGGAATAAACGCCCTAGACCGTATTGAACACCAGCTCCATCTGTCGCATCACGCGCAGGATGGTCGTGACATAGGTCGGTGCCGTACCCTGCTTGAGCGAAAACTGCGGTATGCGTTTCAGCCACTCGTCGAGCACCGCGATCAATTCGACCCGTGCAAGGTTCGCACCGATGCAATGATGCGGGCCGACGCCAAATGTTGTATGCGGGATCGCCTTGCGCGTGATGTCTACCTGCGTCGCGTTTGGCACGGCACGGGGATCCCGTCCGGCGGCCGAGTAGGACACCATGACGTAATCGCCTTTCCTGATCTGCGTTCCACTGACCTCGACATCGCGCGCACAGGAGCGGCCCAGCGCGACGATTGGTGGAAACGCACGAATGAACTCCTCCATCGCCTGCGGAATCAATTCGGGGTGCTGATGCAGCGTCTGCAGGTCTTCGGGATGGGTGGCCAGATGGTGCAGCGCCGACGCCATGACGTAGGTGGTGGTCGCGATTCCGCCAATGGTGAGGTCGACCAGTACGCGCAGCCTTTCGTCCCAGGGCGCGACGGTGCCGTCTTCGTGGGTCACCCCCTTGATGATCGCGTCGACGAGATCACCTCGTGGCGGTTCATTGGCGCGCCTTTCCATGTATTGCGCAAGGTATCCGTAGTAGATGCCGAAGTTGCGAGTCTTCTCTTCGGGCGTCGGCGCAAGCGTTGACCACTCCACCGCATCGACCAGCATCGGCAGGTCTTCGATTGGAACGCCAATCAGATTCTTGAAAAACACCCAGCCTGGAAGCTTGCCGCCGAAATCACCGATGAATTCACATTCGCCGCGAGCGATGAAGCGGTCGATCAACTCGTTGGCATCAGCGCGAATCTGTGCCTCGAATGCGGCGCAGGCTTTTTCGGTGAAATAGGGATTCAGGGCATCACGCCATGTGGTGTGGATCGGCGGATCGGATTCCTGCGGATAGAGGTAAGGAAACCCCTCCGGTCGATTTGGCTGATAGCCCTTCGCATTGGAAAACGCCTTCCAGTCCTTGGCAATGCGACGCACATCTTCGTAACGCGTGACCCATAAATACCCATGCCCGACCTTGCTGTGGGCCACCGGGCAGTGGGCGAGCTGAGTATCGAGTATCTCGGTGAAGTGATCGTTGAAGCGAGGGTCTTCGCAGTCGAAGTCGTTGAAGATGTCGCGCCCGAAGCGCGCCTTGAGTTCCTCGGCACTTGGGACCTTTGCTGCATCCTTTGGATGATCCGTATCGCTCATTTTTTCTCCCCTGTCCCGTACCAGACGTCGGCGCCGGTTTTGGCTCCCGCGTCCTGTGGCAGTCTTGTCGGACTGCAGTTCTGTCGACAAGCCTGCATCCAGTTGCCGATGCTATAGGCGCCTGTTGCGAAGCTATCCGTTCAATTATGTACGCAAGCCGCCAATCGAGGTGCAAAAAGGGACAGCCGTGCCGGGGGCCTCTTGTTTCAACAAGCACCGTCAGTCCGGCATCACGGCGCGCCACAACCGGAACCTTTCGATGCTGATCCGCACCATGGGGTTTGTTTCAAAGCGCATCGGCATGCCGACATATTGCGGATAGCGCTGGCGCAATAGCATCAGCGCCTGGTCGAATTCGGCCTCATCGGCAACCAAGCCAGCGCGCCCCTCGATCATCAGGTAGGCAAGCTGGGTCCAGTCATCGGCGTAATCGTCGACGACCAGGGCCACCCGGGGATTGGCGTCGATGTTGCGAAGGCGCTTCAGGCCACGATGGGTCTGCTTCGGTTTTTCGTCAATGACGAAATACAAGGTGTCGCCCGCAATCGCATAGCAGAGCGGAATCACATGCGGCTCGCCCGCCGCGCTCGCTGTCGCCAGGCGGGCAACGCGATGTCGGTCGGCAAATAGTCGGGCTTCTTCGCTCAGGGCCATGGCGCACCTCACGCGGCCTACTTCGACGCTTCGTTATTCAACTTCCAGCCACCACCGAGTGATTTGAACAGATCCACCGCGTTCGACAGCCTCGACTGACGTGTGCGAATCCACGCTAGCGTCGCGTCGTTCGCGGTGCGTTGGGCATCGAGCACTTCGAGATAAGGCGAGTAGCCAGACTCATAACGCACTCGCGCCAGGTGCAGGGCCTCGACCGCAGCCTGCCGCTGCGTATCAAGCGCTGTCTCTTGCGCTGATCGCTGTGTGCTGGTGCTCAAGGCATCACGAACCTCACGAAAACCGTTTTGTATTGCCAGTTGATAGGCGGCAAGCACCTGCTTCTGTTGCGCATTGGCCTGATCGACGCGGGCCGAATATCTGCCTGCTGCAAAGATTGGGAAATCCAGCCCAACGCCAAGGCCCCAGGTCCCGGCCTTGCTGCGGAACAGATCATCGAGCGCACCGCTCTCGCTGCCGACGCTCCCGGTGAGCGAGATGGTCGGGAACATGGCAGCCTTGGCGACACCGATGCGCGCGTTGGCAGCAATCAACTGCCGCTCGGCGACGCGAATGTCGGGGCGAAAATTCAACATGTCGGAAGGCAGCCCGGTCGGCGGCAAAGGCGGCAGGGGCAGCAGCCGCAAGTCTCCGGCGGCCATCACCAGGTCCGGCGTCGCCGTGAGCAGCGCCAGCTGATGCTCGGACAGCGCCCGTTGCTGGCGCAGATCGGCCAGCTGCGCCTCGACCGACGCCTTGGCACCACGAGCCTGCTCCACGTCCAGGCCGGAAGCAAGCCCACCACTGAAACGCGCGTTGACGATGTCGAGACCGTCGGCGCGGGCAAACAGCGTTTCCTGCGAGACGGCAATCTGTGCATCCAGCGAACGGAGCGCGAGATAGGCCTGCGTCACCGCCCCCGCCAGGGTCAGCTCCACCACGCCCCTGGCGTATTCGCTGCCCAGTGCCTGTGCCCTCGCCGCCTCGCTGGCGCGCCGCAAGCGGCCCCAGAAATCCAGCTCAAAGGCCGAACTCAGGTGCGCGTTGTAGTCGCGCGGAATCATGTTGTCATTCGGCGAGGGCGGATTCGCTGTCAATTGGCTGATGCGCCGGCGTGTACCGGTAGCACCGAGGTCGACCTCGGGAAATTGCGCGGCACCGGCCTCACGCGAGGCCCCCGTTGCCTCCTCGACGCGCGCGGCGGCCTGCTGCAGGTCATAGTTGCGTTCCATTGCTCGGGTGACAAGGCTGTTCAACGTCGGGTCGTTGAAAAGTGTCCACCACTCGCGGCTGACTTCCGCCGTCGGGCTGGCCGCTGCGTCCGCTTCGGGGAACTGCTGCGGCAAGGCCACTGCAGGACGCTGGTAGTCAGGGCCGAGCGCGCAGCCGGCAAGGCCGAGGGCCAACAGGACAAGGGCGATGGGGCGCGAGGCGGAATGTCGGTTCATTCAGCTTGCTCCGATGCAGATTGCGGCGCTGCCGACGCAGGCTTGGCGTCACGCGACAACCATTTGTAAAACAGCGGAATGAATACCGTCGCGACAAAGGTCGCCGCAATCATGCCGCCGAAAACACCGGTACCCATCGAGCGACGCGCTGCCGAACCGGCGCCGGTGGCCACCAGCAGTGGCACTACGCCGAGCACGAAGGCTAGCGATGTCATCACGATCGGCCGGAACCGCAGCTGTGCAGCTTCGAGTGCCGCCGTCATCGCCGACTTGCCTTCCGCATGTTTTTGCGAAGCGAATTCGACGATCAGGATGGCGTTTTTCGACGCCAGCCCGATCAGCACGATGAGTCCGATCTGGAAGTATACGTCGTTGGCCATGCCGCGCAATTGCACCGCGATCAAGGCGCCCAGCATCGCGAAAGGCACGGCAAGAATCACGGCCAGCGGCAACGACCATTTCTCGAACTGGGCTGCAAGGATCAGGAACACCATCACGATGCCGAAGCAGAAGGCGAGGACCGCCGCCTTGCCGGTCCGCTTTTCCTGGAAGGCCTGCCCGATCCAGGCCACCGTGTACCCCTTGGGCAGCACCTGCTCTGCCGTTTCCTCGATGGCCCGAATGGCTTCGCCGGAACTCACGCCCGGCGCCGCCGAGCCGATGATGCCGGCGACGACGAAGCCGTTGAAGCGGTTGATCTGCTGCGGGCCGAAGACGGTGCGGACCCGCGTCAATGCTGACAGCGGCACCATCACCCCACTGTCGCTGCGAACGTAGATCTTGCCGATGTCCTCGGGTTTGGAACGGTATTTGGCATCCGCCTGCAACAGCACGCGGTAGGTGCGACCGGACTTGCTGAAGTCGTTGACATAAAGCGAGCCGATGGTACTGCCCAGCGTCTGATAGATGTCGCTGATCGGAACCCCCATCGCCAGTGCCTTTTCGCGATCCACATCAACGAAGAGCTGTGGCGTTGCGGCACGAAAGAAAGTCGTGGCCGATGCAATCTTCGGATTTTTCTTGATCGCATCGATCAGTATGGCGACTGCCTGCGCAGCCTTGACCGGATCGCCATCAACACGATTCTGGATCGCGAACTCGAAACCGCTGGAGTTACCAATGCCACGTATCGGTGCCGCATTGAAAAACAGCACCAATCCTTCGCGGAAATGCTTCATCTGTGCGGAGAACTTCGCCTGGTACTCCATGGCTGTCGTCGTCCGTTGGTCCCATGGCTTGAGATTGATGAACATGGTCGAGGCATTCGGCTTGTTGCCGCCGCCAAGAAAATCGTTGCCGATCGTCGTATTCACGTGCGTGACACCCGGCTCCTTCATGATCTCCTTCACGACTTCGGTCGCCAGTGCCTTCGTCCGCGCGGGCGAAGCACCATCAGGAAGGATCACCGAGGTGATGACAAAAGCCCGATCTTCCGTCGGCACGAATCCGGTGGGCGTGATCTTGAGCAATACCAGCACCAGCGCGATCACGCCGAGGAACAGGCAGGCCGCGATACGACCATGGTTCATGATCCAGCCGACCGTCGCGTTGTAGCGCTCGCTGACCCAGGCGAAGCCGACATTGAAGGGATGGAAAATCGGATTCTCGTGATCGCTGGGCTTGAGCAGAATCGCGCACAGAGCCGGCGTCAGTGTCAGTGCCACGATGCCCGAGATCACCACCGCCACGGCGATCGTCACCGCAAACTGCTGGTACAACTTGCCGGCGATGCCGCCGAGGAAGGCAACCGGGACGAACACGGCGCAAAGTACAAGCACAATGGCAATGATGGCGGTGGCCACTTCGCGCATTGCTTCGATTGATGCCTCCTTCGCACTCATGCCTTCGGTGCGCATCAGGCGCTCGACGTTTTCCAGCACGACGATTGCGTCATCCACCACAATGCCGATCGCCAGCACCATCGCGAACAGGCTGAACTGGTTGATCGAAAAACCGAATGCCCACAAACCCGCCGCAGTGCCGATCAGCGACACCGGCACCGCGATCATCGGGATCAGCGTGGCGCGCCAGTTCTGCAGGAAGACGAACACGACCAGCACCACCAGCAGTGCCGAGATGCTGAGCGTCACCAGTACTTCGTGAATCGATGCGCTGACGACGATGGTGGTATCAAAAAATATCCGGTACTCGACATCGTCGGGGAAGCGCTGCTTCAGTTCCTCAAGCTTCGCCCGTACCGCCTTGGATGTCTGCAGCGCGTTGGCACCGGTCTGCAGATAGACCGCCATCGTCGTCGCCACCTGGCCGTCGGCAATGCTCGTCAGGTCGTAGTTTTGTGCACCCAGTTCGATGCGTGCCACGTCCCGCAAACGCAGCGAGCCATTGCTGCCCGAAGAGCGCAACAGGATGTTGCCGAAAGCCTCCGGATCCCGCAGCTGACCCTGGACATTGACGGTGTAGACCAGCGCCTGATCATCCGGGGCCGGGTTCTGGCCAAGGGTACCGGTCGCGTACTGGGCATTCTGTGCGCGAATGGCGTTGGCAATGTCGGTCGTCGTCACCCCCAGCTGCGCCATGCGCTCCGGGCGCAGCCAGATCCGCATCGAATAGTCGCGCGCCGCAGCGATGCTGACGTCACCAACCCCAGGCACCCGCTTGAGCTCGTCCAGCATGTTGAGCGAGGCATAGTTGCTGAGGAAAACGTTGTCCCGCGTCTTGTTGGGCGACAGCAGGGTAGCGAACATCAGGATGTCGACCGAACGCTTCTGCACCACGACGCCATTGCGGCGAACATCTTCGGGCAATTTCGGCAACGCCACCTGAACCCGGTTGTTGGTGTTGATCGTCGCCTGATCGGCGTTGGTACCGGTCTCGAAAGTCACGATGATCTGAAGACTGCCATCCGCACTCGACGCCGACTGGAAATACAACAGTCCATCAATCCCGCTCAGTTGCTCCTCGATCGGTGCGGCGACCGTGTTGGCCAGAGTCTGCGCGTTGGCACCGGGATAGCTGGTACTGATGACGATCGTGGGCGGCGCGACCTCCGGATATTCGGACACCGGCAACTGCAGGAAGGCCGCCACGCCGGCGATCACGATGACCAGCGAGATGACCGAAGCGAATACCGGTCTTTCGACGAAGAAACGGAACATGTCGAAGACCTCAGGACTTGGTCGCAGGTGCTGCGGCCGGCTTCGCATCCGTCGCTGGCTGCACGTCCGGCTTTACCGGCGTACCGGGCTTCAGCTTGAGCAGATTGTCGGTGATGATCCTGTCACCCGACTTGAGACCGGATACCACGACCCAGTTGTTACCCGACCAGCCGTCGGTCTTGACCGGCCGCGGCTGCGCGGTGCCGTCACTGCCAATGAGATACACGATGGTGCCGCGGTCGGTTTCCATGACAGCGCTCTGCGGCACCAGCACAGCCTCGCGACCACCGGCAAGCATGCGGACGCGAATGAACTGGCCGGGAATCAGCACGCCTTCGGCATTGTCGAATTCGGCACGCAATGTCACGGTCCCCAGTTTGCGATCGACTACAGCGCTTTCAAAGTTGATGCGGCCCGCCTTGGAGTAGGCGCTGCCATCGGCCATCAGGGCCTCCACCTTCGCGGCGGTGCGGCCGATACCGGCTGCGGCACGAAACGCTGCAAGGTCACGGTCGGCCACACCGAAGCGAATCCAGAACGGATTTGGCTGCACGATGGTGGTCAGCAGGCTGTCGGCGCCGGTCGACACTAGCGCACCTTCCGAACGTTCGGCGCGACCCGAGATGCCGCTGACTGGCGCCGTCACTGTCGCATAGGACAGATTGAGTGCCGCCTGCCGCACGGTGGCTTCAGCGGCCTGCAACCCGGCTTCGGCAGCCGCGTTATTTGAGGTGGCGTCGTCGTATTCCTTCTGGCTGATGGCACGCTGATTGAGCAAGCCCTTCAGGCGTGTGGCTTCGCGCACCGCCTGTTCGGCACGTGCCTTCTGTTCGGCCAGCTGCCCTTTGGCCTGGGTCAGCGCAATCTCGTAGGGTGCCCGATCAATCTCGAACAGCGGCTGGCCGGCCTTGACCTGCGCGCCCTCCTGATACAGACGGCGTACCAGAATGCCACCCACCCGGGCGCGTACTTCAACTTCCCTTGAGCCCTCGGCCTGGCCCGCGACTTCCAGTGCCAGGGGCACCTGTTCGACCTTCGCTTCCATCACCGACACCGGCAATGCGGCCGGCGCGGCAGCGGTATCGGCGGAATTGCGGGAACAGCCAGTAGCAGCAAGCAGCGCCGCAAGTGCGGTCACGGCGGCGGCCAGACCAGAAATTGAAAACCGACGATTACTGCGGGCAGTCATGGAGAATCTCCGTGGGCATTGCGGACACGCGAATACGCGAGCATATCCGCGTATACGTTTTCGCTTTGATTATATACAATCATGGATGTTTGTATATAAATCCACGTAAAAAATGGCCAGAAAAACCAAGGCGGAGGCAGAGCTGACGCGGCAGCAGATCATCGATGCTGCGCGCAGGGTTTTTTATCGCTGTGGCGTCACCAAGAGCACGCTGGAGTCAATCGCCGGCGAAGCCGGCGTCACACGAGGTGCGGTCTACTGGCATTTCAAGAACAAGACTGAGCTGTTTTTTGCCATGCGTGCACAGGCCATCCTGCCCTTGCTCGACCACATTGATGACGCGATCCTCGACGAATCGATCGCCGACCCTCTTGACGGAATCGAACGCGCACTGCAGCAGATGATGGCTGGCCTCAAGGAGAACAAGGTGGCTGGCGAGGTGTTTCGCATTGCTTCGTTGCGATGCGAGTACGTCGACGAACTTGCGCCGATACTGGAAGATTTCAAGCGGTCGCACTCCCTGCGAATAGACAAGATGACCCTCGCTTATCGCCGGGCCGCAAAAAAAGGCACCCTGCGCGAAGGCCTTGATCCGCGGGCCATGGCGCTCGACACCATGAGCTTTTTCGAAGGCCTGCTGCGCCGGGTCGCGCTAGAGGCAGACAAGGGCATTATCACCGGCAATATCCGCGCGATGATCCGCGCGCACATCGCCCTGCGCCGCAAATAGCATCGCGCAGCTGCGCATTCCTTCCCCGTGCCTGATTTGCAACGGTCGCTATAGAATCGCCGCACGCGACTACAGCGTGATTCCGGGGAGCAAGTGCAATGGGCAAGTTCGACAACAAGACGGTCATCATCGTGGGCGCTGCCGGCGATGGCAACATGGGCCAAGGGCTGGCGAGGCGATTCGCGGCGGAAGGTGCCAACGTCGTGGTCGCTGGCCGACACGAATTGCCCCTGCAAAAACTCGCCAACGACATTGGCGGCGCCAGTTGCCTTTGCGACTTCTCGCAGCAGCAGGACATTAATGCCTTGGTCGATTTCGCAATGCAGAAGTATGGTCGTGTCGATGTCGGCATCAATGCCACCGGCTGGGGATTGCTGAAGCCCTTTGAGGAAACCACCGAGCAGGAGCTTCAGCAGATGATGGACCTGCAGTTCAAGGGGCCTTTCCAGTTCATGCAGGCGTTGGTGAAGGCGATGAACAACGGCGGCTCGATCATCATGATCTCATCAGCCACCTCGACCATCATGCTGGAGAACCACGCTGCCTACATGGGCACCAAGGCCGGCACCGACCACCTGGTGCGCTGTGTCGCCAACGAGTACGGAAGCAAGGGGATACGCGTCAACACGATTTCACCGGGAGTGACGCAGACCCCGATGGCTGGCGATGCGCTGAAGATTCCGGAAGTACTGAAGGCATTCGAGGAAGGCTATCCGCTAGGCCGCATCGGCACCATCGAGGACATCGCGAATGCTGCGCTGTGGGTCGCCAGCGACGAATGCTTCATGACCGGGCAAAACCTGCAGGTCAACGGTGGCCTGACGCTGCGGCGCAACCCGACAGTGGCCGAAATGGGTGCTGCCTTTGCCAAGGCAACAGCCCATCTGAGTTGAACCGCTGAATCGCTAGCGTTTTCCGTCGGCGATGATCAGGTCGGCGGCGCGCCAGCCCAGCGCCATGGCCGGGCCATTGGTGTTACCCGAAACCAGCCCCGGCATCGACGAACAGTCAACGACACGCACCCCCTGCACGCCGCGCACTCGCAGGAGCTCGTCGAGAACAGAATCGCCTTCCCGACCCATGCGGCAGGTACCTACCGCATGGGTACCGCAAATGGATTGGCGGCGAACCGCATCGAGGATGTCAGCATCCGTCTGACACCGCGCACCAGGCAGCAGTTCTTCCCCGACGAAGGGAGCCAGTGCCGGTTGCTTCACGTATTTGCGCATGTAGTGCACCATCGCAATGGCTGCCTCGCAGTCGTAGTCCGTGGTCAGCCAGTTCGGTGTGATGGCAATATTGGCGTCGGGATTGGCCGACGTGATGTTGATCGACCCTTCGCTGGTCAACTGCAGCAACTGGCCGTAAATAGAAAACCCTGGCGTGCGCTCGACATCCTGCAATGGCACAGGGTTGCTTGGGTCGCCCGACTGCGCCAGTGAAAGTGCGCCGAGGTAGAGCTGCACATCCGGTAACTTCGCCGCGGGATGGGCGCGAATGAACGCACCGACTTCATAGGGTCCGGTGGCGAGGGGGCCACTGCGAGTAAGCAGGTATTGCAGCACACTGCCGACAAGACCGAGACCGTGGTAGCGATGATTGATGCCGCGATCTCCCTTGAGCCGATACGGCATCATGAAGCCGAGATGCTCCAGCATGTGGGCACCAACGTGGTGGTTGTCAACAATCACCGGCACGCCGGCCGACTGCAGCAATGCGCCCGGCCCTATCCCGGACAGTTGAAGAATCTTCGGCGACAGCATCGCCCCGGCTGAGACAATGACCTCACCACGTGTCGAATACGACACCTGCTGTCCTGCCTGGCGACCGACGATGCCCGTGGCGCGCTTGTCCTCGAAAACAATGTGGTCAACATGTATGCCTGTTACCACCGTGAGATTGGGTCGTTGCCGCGCCGGTTTGAGAAACGCGTCTGCCGAGCTGACGCGTCGCCCGTCCTTGATGGAGTGGCAGTAATAACCGACGCCTTCAAGCTCGGCGCGATTGAGATCGTCCTTGCGCTTCAGGCCCATCTGCTCGCCGGCCTCGATCAGCTTTTCGGCCATCGGATATTTGAACTTTCCGCTGGACACATGCTGCGGGCCCCCCGCACCACGCTCGGCATCGGCGCCCAGATCGTGATCCTCGATGCTGCGGTAGGCGGCAAGCATGGCCTCGTAACCCCAGTCGGCATTCGAGACGCTGGCCCACGCTTCGTAGTCCGACGGCTGACCACGCGAATAGATCATGCCGTTGATCGAACTCGATCCGCCCAGCACCTTGCCGCGTACCCAGGTCTCGGTGGGTGGCATGTCCGGCGCCTTGGGCTGCTGCACCGGGAACTGCCAGCTGTGCTTCGGATCCATTACCAGCTTGCCGATGCCCTTGGGCATCTGGATCATGAAACTGCGATCCTCGCCGCCCGCTTCCAGCAGCAGCACCTGCTTGCTTGCGTCTTCCGACAGCCGGTTCGCCAGTACACAGCCTGCTGAACCTGCACCGACGATGATGTAGTCGTATTGCAGCGTGCCTGATTTCTGTGATTGATTCATGTCGTCCTCAATATAAATTTATCCAGATTCCGATCTCAGCGGAATGGAGTCACTGCTGCTCATTCCTCGGCCGCCTCCGCGGTCCGGTTCAGGTTGTCAACATTCCGCCATCCACCACGATCAGGCTTCCGGTGACATGATCGGCAGCACGGCTGGCAAAAAAGAGCGCGGCATTTCCGACATCGTCGGGCTGGCCGACATGGCCAAGCGGCGTCCGTTGCGCGATGAGCTGGCTGATTTCCGGAATCTCGTAGAAGTGGGCAGCGTTCGGCGTCATGATCGGGCCCGGAGCAATGGTGTTCACCAGAATCCGGTGTTGGCCGAACTCCTGTGCCAGCGATCGGGTCATTGAGATGAGGCCGGCC
>CANJXH010000088.1 GCA_947478755.1 Betaproteobacteria bacterium
GACATTGGCGTAGCGGGCTGGCATGTACCGGTATATCGGCGGGGAGCAGGCGGCGCAGTGTCGCCGCGCACCCGCCGGCGTCCTCGGCAAGCGCTAGATCGCTCTGCCCATGACAGATGCCGGGGGCAAGCACAGGTGCGGGATGATGGACAAGGTAAAGGCGCACAGAATTCCGATGTAGAGGCCGACGCCGTCACGCGCGGCAGGTTACCGGGGAGTCGGCGGTGGGGATCGGCGCGATGCAGAATAAACGCTTCGCGGTCAGGCCGCAATTATCGCCTTATTGCGCTGGGGCCGGCCAAGAGCGGGTACGCCTATCTTGCCGGTTTCGATCGACGTTTGCCATTGCCTTCAGCGGCAGCCTGATCAAGCCACATCAAGGCGTCCACATGACGCATCAATCGATCGAGGTAGGCCGGCGCAACATCCTGCATCAAGGTCAGCGAGCGCAGCACCAGCAGGTGCGAGTTGAGCGGACCGGCATTGTCGGGGCCGCTTTCCATGGCCTGCCGAAGTTGCTTGTCGGCGCTGATGCGCGACCAGGTGTTGCGGAACTTGTCGATCGACTTCAGCTCGGTTGGTGTTGCATCGGCGTGCGCGTTGTCAGTATTGCTTGCCTGTCGCACCGATGCTGCGATGTGACGATTCAGTTCGGTCAATGCCTCAAGACCTGTCGGTGCGGCTGGCGAGGCGAGCGATTCGTCCATTTCCTGCGCTGTCGTTGCAAGTCGCTGACGATAGGCAGTCAGCGCCGCATCCAGTTTCATGTCCAACACATGGCGAACCGGGCCTTCATGCAACCGTGCGCGCCGGGCCAGTGTTTCGAGCAAGTGAAAGCGTACCGGGTCGAGGCGGTCGGCACCGTCCTTGCGCCATTCCGCAAGTGCGGTCTCGGGATCAGTGTGCGAGTGCATTGTCCGGTTTGACGACCTTGCTTGATGCCGCAGCCTTGGGCACTGGCGCCATTTCAACGCGTCGGTTCTGCGAGCGGCCCTTGGCGTCGTCATTGGAGGCTACCGGCTGCTCGGGGCCGAAGGCGGCTGCGAACAGCATTGAAGAGGGCATGCCTTCCTCCCTCAGTGCGCGCGTCACCGTCAGCGCGCGCTGAGCCGAGAGTTCAAGGTTGTCTTCGAACCTGCGGTTGCCGTCGGTGACCGGTTTGTTGTCGGTGAAGCCGCTCACCATCAGCAGTTCATCGCGGGCGCCGAGATAGGCACGCAGCGGTGCCACCAGACCCTTCAACACTTGCCGGCCCTCGGGTTGCAGCTGCGCCGAGTTGAGCGCAAACAGCACGCTGCCGCTGATGCCGATGCGGCCGTTGCTGAGCGTGACGCGGCCGGAGGCGAGCGGTATCGCCAAGGCGCGTTCCAGCGCCATGCGTCGCTGTTCTTCCGCTTCGCGTTTCTTGATTTCGGCCTGCAGACTGGTGGCCAGTTCCAGTTGCACACCAAGCACGGCGATGAAGATGAGCACGAAAGCACCGAGCAGGCCGGTCATCAGGTCGCCGAAGACGGCCCATACCGGCGCGCCGTGTTCGACGCTGGTATCGACTCCTTCCATCAGCCTGCCTCGGCCGCCAGCGCGGATGGCGATTCCGTCTTGCCACCCGGTCGAGCACCGGTTTGGCCAGCCTCGCCACCGAGGCGCCGCAGGTCTTCGACCACCTCCTTCTGCGACATGATGCTGAGGTCGATGACCTCGCGCGCCTGTGTCACGTAGTAGGTAAGCTGTTCGTCGCTGCGCGCCATCGACTTGTCGAGCGCGGCCTCGATGCGTTGCAGGTTGGCTATCAGCTTTTCATTCGAGTCGCTGAACAGCTGCACCGCGAAGTTCATTGTCTCGCCCAGGCTGGCCACCTCGATCGCGCTGCCACTGATATTGGCGGCGACATCGGCGATGCGTGCCGAGTCGGCCGTCACCTGCTCGCTGTAGCGTTCGCCGATTCGATCGAGCAGGGCCGCAGACGAGGTCACCAGCGAATTGACGGTCTCGCGTTGTTCCTCCGAGGCACTGTTGACGGCATCCAGCAACACGGCGAGGCTGGTCATGATGCGACTGCGTTCTTCGAGCAGCGCGTTGTCGCGCGCCATGCTGCTGGAGAGTTCCTGCCGCAGTTGTCCGATAACTTCGGCGGCGGCGCGTGGCGCTTCTGTGGCGGTGTCGAGCAGACGCGTGATTTCCTTGAGCGTGTCGTCGGCATTGGCCTGCGCCTGTGCGGTGATGGTGCGCGCCGTCGTGTCCAGCGTGCTGCATATCTGCTGCTGCTGCGCCAGCGTTTGGGCGCCTGCCACCTGCCATTCGTGCTGCAATGTTGCTGACATCGCCTCAAGCGATCGGGTCCAGGCGGCAAGGCGCTGCCGGTCGGTTGCGTCCTGTTCGGCTTGTCGGCTTGCCAGCGTGTCGCTGATCAAGGCCAGCATGGATGACGAACGCTGCTCGATGTTTGCCGTCAACGCCTGCAGCTGGGCTTGCGTGCTGTCGATCATGCGCGCCTGTAGTTGCGTTGTTTCCCGGGCGATGCCGCTCAGTGCAGCTTCGGCCACGGGTTTGATGGTTTCGCCGGCGGCGCGCACGCTGGCACTGACGCTTTCCTTCAACGACCGGTCGACCGATTGCGCCAGTTCGAGATAAGTGCCCTTGAGCTCGTGATGGAAGTTCTCCTGGCTGCCAACGAGGCGTTCACCCAATTGCTGGCTGTGTTGTTCCAGTGTCGTCATCAAGGCCTGTAGCCGATCGACGACCGCAGGCAGTGTCTGTGCCTGCAGCTGAATGGCCTTGAAGGTTTCCAGCCGCTGGTAGCCGAGCGAGAAGCCGCGCAGGGCACTTGTCGCAATGCTGGCGTCGAGCAGTTGCGCTGCCTGCAGGCGCTCGCGGCGAGAAAAGGCCGACAGCAGCCCCAGCATCGACGAGGCAGCGACGCCGGCGACCGAGGTGCCGAAGGCAAGGCCAAGTCCCTTGATCGGTGTCGTCAGCGATGCGCGGATCGCCTCCAGATCGGTGGTGCCTTCCATCGCGAAGGCCGCGCCCTTGAAGGTGACCACCATGCCGAGGAATGTGCCGAGCATGCCCAACATCACCAGCAGCCCCGTCAGGTAGGGCGTCAGCGCGGGGCCTGGCAAGCCGACCCGTTCGCCCTCGACGCGCAGCCGAACGCTGTTTTGCAGCGAGACGTCGATACGGTTCAGCCACTCGCCGAGGCTTTCCATCGTCTCGGGAACGGCAGCCAGTGCCGCGTTCAGCGTCGCGGTGGCACGGCAGAAATTGCGTAGCTCGCTGGCACCGGCCAGATAGACCGCGCCGATCAGCAGTGTCATCACCAGGGCCAGCGGGTTGGTGTTGAGGAAGCCGATGGCGACCCACAGCACCGCCGCTGCGCCAATCACGAATGCCGCGATAAAAGAATTCTTGTTCATGTCGTCCAGTTCAATTCAATGCTTCAACAAGCCCCATGATCGGTTGCAGGCGCAGATCAAGTTCCGCCAGCAACATCTGTTTCAGTTCTTCGCGATAGCGCGCCAGCCAGCCGCCCGGCAACAGCCACGCCACCGGGTCATCTGTCCCGTCGCCTGTCAGCGCCTGCCAGTGCGTCGCAAGTAATGCATTGAAGCGGTGTTCCAGCAATGCCGGTACCGTTGCCAGCAGGTTGTGCTCGCGTCCGCTTAGCGTGGCGTCGACTATCGCATCCACATCGGCCAGTTGCTTCAGTCCCGGCGAAGCGCTGGCCAAGGCCTCCCTGGCGGCCAGACGTAGCGGCCCGAGCCGCTGTTCCATCTCGCGTTGATGGGCGAGGTGGAAGCGCTGGAAGGGCGCGTACAGTGCCGCGATGTCGGCCGGCGTGCCGGATGGCGGCGCCGGAAACCGGATTCGCGCCGCGCCGGGCTCCGGCGAGCAACTCGTCACAATCGCATCCGTCAGCGTGGTGCGCACGCGGTCGACGTCGGCGGCGACTGATCGTTCCCGGCGTGCCGGTGCGACGGATACTGCAGCCGCACTGCCATCAAGCACGGCATGCAGCCGGATGGCATCCGCCACGCGCAGCCACTGGCCCAGGCGCGCCGCGAAGTCCTGCTTCGGCGCCGCGCTGGCGGCGGGTGCTGCTGCAATTGCGCCCGCTGCATTGGCGAGCAGACGGACGAGCCGCGGACTGCTGAAGTTGGCGCGCGGCAAGGCTCGCGACATTCGGATACCTTAGTTCTGAAGACCTGAAACGGGGGCGAAGGCTACTACAAACTCACCGCGAGGGGAGTCGTCATGGCACGACTAGAATCGGGCCCGTGCCCTCCATGGACCGTCTCATGCCCATTTTTGCCCGCCACCTGCCTGCCCTGCTGCTCTTCATGTGCATGACCGCGCAGGCCGTGGTCGTGGTGAATGATGACAGCGATGCTGAAGTACGCCTGCCCCGGCTGGCGATGCGCGTGATTGCGCTGGCACCAAACACTGCCGAGACGCTGCTGGCGATCGGCGCCGGGTCGCGCCTCGTCGGTACGGTCCAGTACAGCGACTACCCGTCGGCGGCGAAGCTGGTACCCCGCGTCGGTAGTTCGGCCCAGCTCGACATGGAGGCCATCGTCGCGCTCAAGCCCGACCTGGTCATCGGCTGGAGGACCGGCAATGCGCCGGCGCATATCGAGAAAATCCGGCAGCTTGGCATCCCCGTCTATCTCAACGAACCCGGCCATATCGACGACATCGCGCATGACATGGAACGCTACGGCGTCCTGCTCGGCGAGCCGAAGGCGGCGCAGGCCGCCGCGGCCTATCGCAGCCGGCTGGCGGCGTTGCGCGCCCGCTATTCGGCGCGGCCCGCTTTGCGCGTCTTCTACCAGATATGGAAGGATCCGCTGATGACGGTCGGAGGCGCACAGATCATCAGCGATGCCATCCGGTTATGCGGTGGCGAGAATGTCTTCGGCCAGCTGTCGCAGATGGCACCTGTTGTGACGGTGGAGTCGGTACTCGCCGCCGATCCCGACCTCATCGTGGCCAGCGGTCTTGACGAGACCCGCCCCGAGTGGCTGGACGACTGGCGGCGCTGGCCACAGCTAAAGGCGGTGGCACGTGACAATCTTTATTTCATTCCGCCGGACATCATCCAGCGCCATACACCGCGCCTGCTCGATGGAACCGAAATGCTGTGCCGGCAATTGGAGACGGCGCGCGAGCACCTGAAGCACTGAGGCCGTTGATCGACTGACCCGAATCAGAGCGGAACGAAAGTGGCGCGGCCGTCGGCGTCGAGGCGTTGCAGGGGATGCCCGTACAGCGCCGACAAACGCGGCGCATCGAGGATGTCGGCACTGGCGCCAAATTCGCAGCGCCCCTCGCCGAACATCAGCAGTGCGCGGTCGCAGTAGCGCAGCGCGAGGCCCGGGTCATGCAGCACCATCACCGTGGCGACGTTTTCGCTTTTCGCCTTGGTGGAGAACAATTCAAGCACGGCAATCTGGTGGTTGAGGTCAAGGTGGGCCAGCGGTTCGTCGAGCAGATAGACGCGTGGCGATTGCGTCAGCAGGGTGGCGATGGCCACTCGCTGCCATTCGCCACCGGAAAGCTGGTGCGTGCTGCGTTTTTCCAGGTGGTCGAGGCCGACGGATTTCAGGGCAGCACGCGCGATCGCCAGATCGCCAGCACCTTCCCAATCCCAGCGCCCCAGATAGGGGTGGCGGCCGGTGAGCACGGAATCCAGCACGCTGGCAGCAAAGGGGTCACCGTGGTGTTGGCCGAGCCAGCCGCGACGTCGCGCTGCTTCGCGCGGCGCCAGCGAGGCGATGTCGTCGCCGGCAATCAACACCTGGCCGGACAAAGGGGCATGCAAGCCGGCGAGTGCTGACAGCAAGGTCGACTTGCCGGCGCCGTTGCGGCCGAGAATTGCCAGCCGTTCACCGGCGCGCAAGGTGAAGCCGAGTTCGTTGCACGCTTGATGACCGCCAATGGCCACCGCCAGCTGCCTTGCTTCGAGGAGGATGTTCTTGTCGTTCATGCGCGTCGATTGAGCAGGAACAGGAACAGCGGCACGCCGATCAGCGCAGTAAGCACGCCGACCGGAAGTTGTGCGGGCGCAATGACGACGCGCGCCAGCGTGTCGGCGCAGACCAGCAGGCTGCCGCCGCCGAGTGCTGCTGCCGGCAGCAGCAGGCGCTGGTCATTGCCGAGCACCAGCCGCATGAGGTGCGGTACGACCAGGCCGACGAAGGCGATCGAGCCGGCGCTGGTCACGGCTGCAGCCGTTGCCAGCGAGGCAAGAAAGTAAACGATGAAACGCAGACGCCGCACCGGCACGCCGAGTGCTCGCGCGGCATCGCTGCCACGGGCGAGCAGGTTGAGTTCGCGTGCAAAAGGGATCGACGTGGCGAGCGCGACCAGCAGCAGGAACAAGGCTGGGCGCGGATCGACCGCTTGCGAGAGGTCGCCCATCAGCCAGTAAAGCATCCCCGGCAGCTTGCTTTCGGGGGCGATGGACATGATCAGCGACACCACGGCACCACAACCGGCAGCGACGATGACGCCGGTCAGCAGCAGTCGCGTCTGCGTCCAGCTGCCGTCGCCGTGGGCGAGGCCAAAGACCAGCAGCATGGCGCCGAAGGCGCCCAGCAACGCGAATGAATTGATGCCGAGGGCCGAAAAGCCAAGCAGCATGGCCGCAAGCGCGCCGACACCGGCGCCACCGGAGATGCCCAGCACGTAGGGATCGGCAAGCGGGTTGCGCAACAGCACCTGCATCAGCGCCCCGGCCAGGGCGAGCAAGCCGCCGCAGGCAAACCCCGCCAGCGCCCGCGGCAGGCGCAAATGGCGCACGACATCGCCTGCCATGCCGTCATCCAGCCCGAATGCGGCGCGCAGCGTTTGTTGCGGCGACAGCGGAATATTGCCCACCGCCAGCGCGAGCGTGATGCTCGCCAGCGCCGCGATGGCGAGGCAGACGAGCACGACGAAAGCGCGGCGGCGAGTGGGCATGGTGGTCAACGAGCGACTGGGCTGTCCCTATTGTCTCGTTGATCGCGCCTTGTCACCAGGCATATTCGGCACTGACATAGGCCGTGCGAGGTGTTTCCGGATAAGCACTGAAGGTCGTGGGTGCGGTGCTGCTGTTGACCAGCGCATACGAGTAGTACTTCTTGTCGAACAGGTTGTTGACGCCGCCACTCAGTTTCAACTGGCCGATCCGATGCGCGACCTTGAAGTCGACCAGCGTATAGCTGGGCATTTTATGGAACAGGTTGGCCGGGTCGTTGTCGTAGCTCTGGCTGCCGACGTAGGTGGCACTTGCGGTCAGGCGAGTGTCTGCCGACTGCTGCCAGCCTGCCGTGAATGCGGCGCGCTGTTTCGGTACCAGTGGTACTTCTTTGCCGGAAACATCAATCCCGCCATACACACCCTGATCAAATCGCGCCCGGGTATAGAAATACCTGGCGCCCAGATCCCAGTTTGCCGACGGGTTGAAGCCACCGTCGAGCTCGATGCCCTGGCGTTTGGTCGGCGACAGATTGGTGTTGGTGAAAATGAGATTGTTGTAATAGATCTCGTTTCTCAGCTTTGACTCGAACAGGCTCAGGCGCAGATGGGCGTCGCTTCTTTTCCACTCGGCGCCGATCTCGTTGTCCCGCGAAGTCTGCGGTTGCAGAAACGGCGCGCAAGGCGGAAAGAAGCAGCGGTTGTCATCAACGTTGGCGATCCGGTAGCTGCGTCCGCTGCGTGCCAGCAGGGCAATCGACTCCGACCATTCATAGCGCAGCCCGATGTCGTGAGCGTCAAGATCGTGCGTTTTGCTGCTCCTTGGCAGCGGCGTCAGAGACTCTGCACTTGCCTGCTTCACGCTCTCCTGGCGTACGCCCAGCGACAGGCGCAAAGCGGGTGTCAGACGCAGCTGGTCCTGCACATAGATGGCGTTGTTGCGTTGCGTGCCATTCTCGTTGCGGCTGAAGAAAAAGCCGGTTGCCTGCCAACCCGTGTGATAGGTCCAGTCGGCCAGGTCGACGCCGGTGATCAGCACGTTTTCCATTCCGCCGAGATCGCTGCGCCATTTGACGCGTGGCGACAGGGTGAGAACGTTGACATGGGTGTCGTTGAACACCGTACCGAAAAGACTCTGACTGAAAAACTGCGCCACCTTGTCGCGCAGGCTGGCGTCAGCCGACAGGGTTACGCTGTCGCTCAGTCGGTATTCGCCGGACAAGATGCCTTGCGTCGAATCAATGTCGCCATAGTCATTCGGATTGCCGGTACCGCGTGGGTCGGTCGACAATTGGGTTTGCGAACGAATCCCGGGTGTGCGGACGTGCTGCTTGTCGGCATTGATACGCAATGCTGCCCAGCCCGAACTTCCGTCGACGCGCAATTCCCCGCTCGCATTGTCGGACGACGTCTGGTTGTTGTGGCGATAGCCGTCACTGTCGCTGCTGCTGGCCGTGAGGTTGATGCCCCAGGCGCTGCCGCCGGTTGCCAGATCGGCCCGCAATTCGCTGCTGCCGTAGCTGCCGGCAGTGGCAAACACGCGGCCCGTCGTCTTGTTGGCGATGGCCGGCCTGGTGATGATGTTGATGACGCCTGCCGTGGCGCCGGCACCATAAAGTACGGCGCCACTGCCGCGCTGGATTTCTATGCGATCGATGGCATTCAGCGGGATCGTGCTGATCCGTGCCGCAACCTGTTCGTTTTCGCTGATGCGTACACCGTTGATCAGCACCAGGGTGTTCTGGTCGCCGGTCACGCCGAAACCGCGCAGGTCCAGCGGTGTATCCGGCAGGCCCAGACCGCTGACACGGGTCTGCACACCACCCAGCTTGGACAGGACTTCGCTCACGCTGGTAGCGGTACTGTGTTCGATATCGGTGCTGCTGATGATTTGAACGCCAATGGGTGATTCGAGAGATTTTTCGCTGAAGCGGGTGGCGGTGACAACGACTTCGGCGCTGTCAGGTTCTTCTGTGGCGTAAAGCCGCGAAGCGGAAAGCAAGATGGCCGCAAGAGCGGCGCAGCGAAGATGGCGTTGCATAGGAGAGCTCCCTGTTGCCGACAAGCGTCCCCGCAAGCCGGTAGTGCATGAAAAAGCAGACACGCAGGGAAAAGAGGTCGATGGACAGCGTCGACCACTGCATCCCCGCAGTGATTGCTAACGTTGTCCGAGGCCGGTCTCCGGGCTCGGAAGTCTTGGGCCATCGCCTTCCCGGCTTGCGCCAGTGGCAGTTGGATGGCCCCGCACTTCCTTACCGTTGCGGGGGCAGCGCCGGAATCAGGATCACTCCTTCACCGGCTTCCCGTTTCACTCGACAACCTGAGGGCGGTCGAGCACCGCGGACAGCGATTCACAGTTGAACCATGAATCGCGGCGCCATTATAACGCGATGCGATCAGCACTCCGGCGTCAGAACTCGCAGTTGCGGGTTTACCTTTGAATGCCGTGCTTACTGCTTGACCCGAAAGGCCATTTCAAACAAACTCGCAAGGATGAATGCAGATATTGATTCCCTCGAACAGAAAATAGAACAGGTGCTGGCCATGTGCGGGCAACTGCGCGATGAAAATCGGGCACTGCGAAACCAGCTCACCGAGCTTGAGCAGAAACAGCAGGCGCTGGAAGCACGCACGGACATTGCGCGCAACCGGCTCGAATCGCTGATGGAAAAGCTTCCTGCGGAATAAGCGGACGATGAGCACAAACACGACCAACACTCTCGACATCAAGCTGCTCGGCAAGGAATACCGTGTTGCCTGTGCGCCGGATGATCGCGAAGCACTGCAGGCCGCGGCGAATTTTCTCGACGCCAAGCTCGCCGAGATTGCCGAATTGACCAGAAGCTCGGGCGAACGCCTTGCCGTGATGGTCGCGCTCAACATCAGCCACGAGTTGCTGGCGTTGCGCCAGTCACCGGACAAGGCGATAGCAGTTGACGCCGAGGTCGCCAGGCGTAGAATCAAATCCATTGAAGCGCGACTGGATACCGCCCTCGCAGAACACAAGCAGGACGGTTTGTTTTAGGAATATCCGGTTCGTTTCCACAGGTTTCCCCTGCGGTGTTCGTCAAGGTCGCAATTTCCTTGATGCAATATCCGAGTGATATGGTTGCCGACCATTTGTGCTGCTGTTGTGAGCGCCCCTTGTGAGCGCACCTGATGCAGCCGGAACGTGACCTCTCTGAACCCAGCGTTCAGGAACGCAGCCTAACGGCACAGGCGGGGGAATTAATTCAAAGCGCTGAAGCCACCCTTCAGCGCTTTTTTCATGGAGAACCCGCATGCGTTACTGGCTGATGAAATCCGAGCCGTCGGTCGTTGGCATCGATCATGTACTGGCGATGAAAAACCAGACGGTCGACTGGTGGGGCGTGCGCAACTACCAGGCGCGCAACTTCATGCGTGACCAGATGGCAGTGGGCGACAAGGTGTTTTTCTACCACTCGTCATGTCCCGAACCCGGCATCGCCGGGCTGGCGGAAGTCGTGAAAAAGGCCTATCCGGATCGGACCCAGTTTGATCCCAAGAGTCCCTACTTCGACCCGAAGTCGTCTGCGGAGAATCCGCGCTGGATGAATGTCGACGTACGTATCACCAAAAAGACGCGGCTTGTCGCGCTGGAAGAGTTGCGTGCACACAAGTCACTGACCAATATGCGCATCCTGCAAAAGGGCAACCGTCTTTCCATCACGCCCGTTGATCCCGCCGAGTGGAAATTCATCACCGAGAAACTGATGAAATGAGTTTGTGGTTGCTGGCCTACGCGGGCCTGGGGTTGTTTTCGGGTTTTTGTGCCGGGATGTTCGGTGTTGGCGGCGGTGCGGTGATCGTGCCGATACTGACCTCGATGTTCGTCGCACAGGCAATTCCGCATGAACACGTGCTGCATCTCGCACTGGGCAGCTCGATGGCGACCATCGTGTTTACGTCGCTGTCCAGCCTGCGGGCGCATCACAAGCGAGGTGCCGTGCTGTGGCCGGTCGTCATCCGGATTGCACCCGGCATCGTGCTTGGCACCTTGTTGAGTTCGCAGCTCGCCAGTCATGTGTCGACCCGTCCGCTGGGAATTTTCTTTGCCGTGTTCATGTGCTGCGTCGCCCTGCAGCTTTTTTTCAACGGCAAGGCACAGGCGCATCGCGAGCTTCCCGGCACGGTCGGCATGAGCGTTGCCGGCATGGTGATCGGCGGCATTTCAGCCCTGGTAGCGATTGGCGGCGGTTCGCTCTCGGTGCCCTTCATGACCTGGTGCAATGTCAAGGTGCACAACGCGATTGGAACGTCCGCGGCGATTGGTTTGCCCATTGCTGTCTCCGGCGCGCTCGGGTACGCCGTCTCCGCATGGCAACAAACCGGTCTGCCCGATCTGAGTGTGGGCTTTCTGTATCTGCCAGCAGTCGCCGGGATGTCACTGACCAGCGTCTTTGCTGCCCCGCTTGGTGCGCGGCTAGCGCACAGCCTGCCTGCCGCAACGATGAACAAGCTTTTTGCCACACTGCTGCTGCTGCTCGCAACAAAAATGCTGCACACGCTGTTTGCCTGAAGACCTCATGTACGGCTCGCGCGCATCCGCAGCGACAAGGCAAACATCAGCATTCCAAACGCCATGAAGCCGATCATGCCCAGCGCAAGCGTCAGTGTTGATCCCCACAACATCGGCGCGATGGCACCAGCGAGGACAGAGTTGGCACCGGACTGAATGAAGCCCTGGCAACTTGAGGCCATGCCGTGTCGCGCCGGGAACAAATCCATCGACAGCATTTGCAGGCAGGGCATCGACAATGCCATTCCTATGACGTACACAAAGAGCGGCACGATGGCCCAGGGCAATTGTGGCGATACAAAATAGTTCAGCGCCACATTGGCGATCGCCCCCATCGACATGATGCCGAAAGCCAGAGCGGTGGTCCGCCGCTGCGAGAGTCGTCCGGCCAGCCGTCCGTTCAGCGTGCTGCCAAGCATCATGCCGCACACCA
>CANJXH010000089.1 GCA_947478755.1 Betaproteobacteria bacterium
CGAGCACGAACTCTTCGCCCGAGGCCGGGTTTGAAACGTCCACCGTCCACGACAGCGTGCCGTCGGTGCCGGTCTTGGGTTCGTCGCGGCTGAACATGGCGTCAAGCACGGGGGTGGAATCAGAGCCATCTTCGCTCAACTCCAGCGCGCCGAGTTTTTCGCAGCGGTAGCGCACTACCTGGGCAAAGGCGGAAACAACGCCGGGCATCAACTTCTTTTCGCCGACGGGCGGGAAGGGCATGTCGAAGGCGTCTTCGCCCACGGTCTTGGCCAGTGCGTCGAGCTTAAGCTTCAGGAAGGCCTTGTCATTGACGCGCATGTCCATCGAGAGTGTCTTGGCCACGGCGCCGAGGCCGCGTGGCTGCTCGGAGCCGTTGACCCACACTTCAAAGGGCACGCCACGGCCGCGATCGTTCTCGGTCTGGCCGACGAAGATGGCGAATTCGCCGTGCGGGGCTTCAATCATGTACGACCATGCGGTGTTGCCGTCGGCCATGCGCGGGCGGCCAGGCCAGCGCAGGCTGGCCAATACAGGGGCGGGCAGGGCGCCGATCGACAGGCGGCGGTTGGCGCTGTCAATGGTCACGTCCTGCGGCTGCTTTTGTGCGGCGGGCTGGGCGACGCCCTGGCCGCCGTTTTGGCCGTCGGCGCTGATGCTGGCACCTACCGACAGCACGGAACCGAGCACGCTGTTCGGGCGATAGGTGGCAAGGCCCTTCAAGCCAGCCTTCCATGCCGACATGTAGAGGTTCTCGAATTCGCCATACGGGTAGTCAGCGGGCACGTTCACCGTCTTCGAGATCGAGGTATCGACGTAGGGGGCGACGGCGGCGACCATGTCCTTGTGTGCTTCGGCCGAGATTTCGAGCGCGGTGACAAAGTAGTCAGGCAGATTGCTCATGTCGCCACCCATGTGCTTGTACAGGCGCCATGCGTAATCTTCGACCGCATATTCCTTGTGGGTGCCATCGACCATGCGTTTCTTGCGCGTGTAGGTCCAGGAGAAGGGCGGCTCGATGCCGTTCGAGGCATTGTCGGCAAAGGCCAGGCTGATGGTGCCGGTGGGGGCGATCGACAGCAGGTGCGAATTGCGCAGGCCGTGCTTGCGAATCTGGTCTTTCACTTCGGTCGGCAGGCGCGAGGCAAAGTTGCCACCCGAGAGATACATGTCGCGGTTGAACAGCGGGAAGGCGCCGCGTTCCTTGGCCAGCTCGACCGAGGCGAGGTAGGCCTTGTCGCGCATGAACTCGGAAATCCTGGTGGCTTCGGCGCGGGCTTCGGCGGTGTCGTACTTGAGGCCGAGCATGATCAGCGCATCGCCGAGGCCGGTGAAGCCGAGGCCGACGCGGCGCTTGTTCTGCGCTTCCTTCAATTGCAGCTCAAGCGGCCAGTGGGTGGCGTCGAGCACGTTGTCGAGCATGCGGGTCGAGGTGTCGACCACCTTGGCAAAGCCGGCGTAGTTGAAGCTGGCCTTGTCGGTGAAGGCGTGCTCGACGAACAGCGTGAGGTTGATCGAGCCGAGGCAGCAGCAGCCATAGGGCGGCAGCGGTTGTTCGGCGCAGGGGTTGGTGGCCTCGATGGTTTCGCAGTAGTAGAGGTTGTTGTCCTTGTTCATGCGGTCGAGGAAGAGGATGCCCGGCTCGGCATGATCGTAGGTGGATTGCATGATCTGGTCCCACAGGTCACGCGCGCGCACCTTGCGATAGACCCAGAGGCCGTCTTCACGCTGGTAGCCGCCGGCATTCATCACTTCTTCGGACGGACGGGCGCGATGCTTCAGCTCGACTTCGCCATCCTGTTCCACCGCGCTCATGAATTCGTCGCTGACGCCGACCGAGACGTTGAAGTTGGTGAGGTCGCCGTGATCCTTGGCGTGGATGAATTCCTCAATGTCGGGATGGTCGCAACGCAGCACGCCCATTTGGGCACCACGGCGCGAACCGGCGGATTCGACCGTTTCGCAGGAGCGATCGAATACGCGCATGTAGGAGATGGGGCCGGAAGCGCGCGACTGCGTGCCCTTGACGTGGGCACCGATCGGACGAATCGACGAGAAGTCGTAACCGACGCCGCCGCCACGACGCATGGTTTCGGCTGCCTGTTGCAGCGCCGTGTAAATGCCGGGGCGGCCATCGACCGCTTCGGAGATCGAATCACCGACCGGCTGCACGAAGCAGTTGATCAGCGTGGCGCACAAGTCGGTACCGGCGGCGGAGTTGATGCGGCCGGCAGGGACGAAGCCATTTTCCTGCGCTTCAAGGAAGCGCGCTTCCCAATAGGCACGTTTGTCTTCGGCTTCTACCGCAGCGAGGGCACGGGCCACGCGCAGGCGCACTTCATGCACGTCGCGCTCGTTGCCCTTGGCGTATTTTTCGATCAGCACTTCGCCGGAAATTTCCTGCGGCAAAGGCAGGCCAAGCTGGCCGATCTGGGGTTGCGTTTGTACTTCCTCGGTGTGGTTGAAGTCTGTCGTCATGGCGGTGTCCGAAGAGAAAAATTGAGTAAAGATTTGTAAGAAGCGCAGAAGGATACGCCCGGATTTTTGATACGTGAAACAATATTTTCGAGGCTTTTAAAAACAGGCACTTGCCACTAGATGTAGTACCGGTGAGCTAAGCGCCACTAGATATTGTGCTTTTTGCGCCGACTTGCCAGCAAAAGAACTTCGGCTTTTCCCCTTCTTTTCTCCGCGTTCGGTTGGCTCGCGCCAAAACGGTGCGCTCGGTTCACTGCGTCGGGAAACTGGACAAGGCATGTTCTCTTTTGCGACATGCGGCTATCGATTCGGGCATGAACAATCGCCCAAGTGTTTTGATGCCAGGGCAAAGCCGCATGGTTGAGCGACATGACAATATTTATCAGTGTCGGTGGGTTTGTGGCCCGCTGTTTGCTAGTGCACAGTCATGAGCACATTCAACCCGACTTCTTCCACCGAAAACGTTCGACTGATCTTCCCGTCGCTGGACGACAGCCCGCTGTGGGCGGACGACTTTCGGGTGGCGCCAGATGCCGGCGAAGAAGAAACACCGCCGTTGTTCATCATCCGTGACCTGTATCCGAAGATCGCCAAGGCCATCGAGCTGATGTGGGGCAACCGCGAGATGGATGCGTATTTCGATCGCCTGATCCTCAATGACCGCAACCAGCGCGCCGGGTTTCCGCGCGAAGTGATGGCCGCCATCCTCAAGCTCAGCGCCGATCACTGCAAGCGATTCAAGTTCGACCAGAAGGAATCCATGAACGACAGCTGGGGCGCGGACCGGTTTCACCGCCACGCCCACCGCAACGACGGTTGAGCGTATTCAGTTGTCGGGCGGCGTGTGATTGTGCATGCAGCTTGTCATCTGGCTATCGTAGTATTGCGCGCTTGACGGCGTTGCGCGGCCCGGAAACACGTCGCTTGCAGGTGAACGGGCTAACCCTTTCAGGAAGGGCAATTCTGTTGCGACTACCCGATGAGAAAGCCATCCGTCATCCAGCACGTATTTCAATTGCCCTTCAACGGGCCGCCGGTGCTCGCGACCGGCAGCCGGCGCGGCAATACCCTGTGCAGTACCAGCGGCGATCAGGCCTATCTGTCGCGCGTGCTGGGCGATCTGGATTCGGCGGACATCTGTACCGACCATGAGGCGGCCGCTACCGAGATCCTGATCTGGCAGGCCACCATTCCCGCCATCGTGGCGCGCGACATGGACCCTGACATTCATCCGGCGCGATACGGCGTTGAACTTGCCGCCAATCTCGGCATCCACAACCTTGCCATTCAGCACCATCACGCCCACGCCGCGGCGGTATGCGCCGCCCATGCACTGACCGAGCCGGTAGTGGCGCTGGTGCTGGATGATGTCGCACTGGGCAGCGATGGTTCTTGGTGGGGTGGCGAGCTGTTGTGGGTGGATGGCGACAAGTTTGAGCGCCTCGGGCATCTGATGCCGCTGCCCATGCCGGGTGGCGACATTGCGCGGCGCGAATCGTGGCGCATGGCCTCGGGCATTCTGCACCGGCTGCACCGGCCGGATGAAATCCACCGTCGCTATGCCGAGCATCCGGCGTCGCTGGACCTGGTCGCGATGTTGAACGAAGAGCGCAATTGCCCGTTGACCACCAGCGCGGCGCTGCTGATGACCGCAACGGCCGAACTGCTGGGTTTGCGCGGTACGGGTGCCGATGACGATGGTGCGCTGGAGCGCGCGGCGATCAACTATTTTTCCGGCAACTACGCCACGGTGCCGGAGCAGCACTGGGACATCACGGCCGAAGGCAATCTCGATCTCTACCCGATGCTGGCGCAGCTGGCGACCGAAGCGGATGCTCAGCGCGGCGCGGCGATCTTCCACGCCTGCCTGATATCCGCCGCGACCGAATGGCTGGTGCGCGCCTGTGATGCCAGTGGCAGCACGCGGGTGATCCTCGCAGGTTGCTGCATGCAGCAGCGCCTGCTGGCTGCGGGGCTTGGCGACAACCTGACCCGACGCGGCTTGCGGGTACATGAAGCACCGGCGAGGGCGCAGGGCAATGCATCGGTGTCGCTGGGCCAGGCGTGGATCGCGCTGCACGCGTTGCGGCATGTCTGAGCTTGCACCACCTGACGCGTCGCGCAGGTGCGGCAGAGGGGCGAAGGGCGCGGTGTAAAATCGGCGTGTCCTGCCATCGCTGCAGAATCCTTCCCGCCCTATGTCTTTGAAGTCTCCGCCGGACGCCTTGCTGTCGCGCAGCCTTGATGCCGTCTGGCACCCTTGCACGCAGATGAAGCAGCACGAGCAGACGCCCTTGCTGGCCATTGCGCGCGGGCAGGGGCCGTGGCTTTTCGATACCGACGGCAAGCGTTACTTCGATGCCATCAGCTCCTGGTGGGTCAATCTTTTCGGCCATGCCAACCCGCGCATCAATGCCGCACTGCGTGACCAGCTCGATACCTTGGAGCATGTGATGCTGGCCGGCTGCACCCACCAGTCGGTGGTGGAGCTTTCCGAACGGCTTGCGGCCCTGACCGATGGCGCGCTCGGGCATTGCTTCTATGCCTCCGACGGCGCCAGCGCCACCGAGATCGCGCTGAAGATGAGCCACCACTACTGGCGCAACCAGGGGTGCGCGGCCAAGCAAAACTTTCTTTGCCTCGAAGGCGGCTATCACGGCGAGACGATGGGCGCGCTGTCGGTCACCGACGTGGCGCTGTTCCGCGATGCCTATGCATCGCTGGTGCGTGCGCTGCACACCGTGCCGTCGCCGGATGCCCGGCAGGCTGAGGCCGGTGAGACGGCAGCCGATGTTGCGCGCCGCGCGGCCACCGCGCTGGAGAAGGTGCTCGAACGCGAGCACGGCAATGTCGCGGCGCTGATTGTCGAACCGCTGGTGCAATGCGCCAGCGGCTTTGCCATGCACGACCCCGAATACCTGCGGCTGGCGCGCGCGCTGTGCGATCGCTACGAGGTGCATCTGATCTTCGACGAGATTGCGGTGGGCTGTGGTCGTACCGGTACGTTTTTCGCGCACGAACAGGCAGTCGTCCAAGGGCAGCCGGTTCGCCCGGATTTCCTTTGCCTGTCGAAGGGCATCTCGGGCGGCTACCTGCCATTGTCGATCGTCATGAGCACGGATGCGGTCTACCGCGCCTTCTACGATGACTCGACGGCACGCGGCTTTTTGCATTCGCATTCCTATACCGGCAATCCGCTGGCCTGCCGCGCGGCGCTGGCGGTGCTCGACATCTTCGAGAAGGACGACGTACTGGCGCAAAACGAACAGCGCGCCGCATTGCTCACCGCACAGCTGGCGCCGCTGAAGGCGCATCCGCAGCTGCGGCATTTTCGCCAGCGCGGCATGATCTGGGCATTCGATGTGGCCGATGCGCCCGCCGACTTTTCACGCCGCTTTGCGGCAGCCGCGCAGCGACGGGAATTGCTGCTGCGACCGATCGGCAATACGGTCTACCTCATGCCGCCCTATGTGCTGGATGACGCCAGCAGTGCCTGGCTGGCGCAGGGCGTGATCGATACGCTGCACGAGGTGTGCCCGGCATGATCTGGGACGAGCTCGACGACAGGCTGGCGGCCCTGGACCGTGAGCATCTGCGCCGTCGCCGTCGCGTCGTGGAGTCGCCTTGCGGTACCCGCCTCACCGTCGATGGCCGCGAGATGCTGGCGTTTTGCAGCAACGACTATCTGGGCCTCGCCAATCATCCGCAGATCGTCGCAGCTTTGTGCGATGGTGCCCGGCAGTGGGGTGCGGGCAGCGGTGCCGCCCATGCGGTGAGTGGGCATCTGCAGCCACACCAGCAGCTGGAAGAGGCGCTGGCGAAGTTTGTCAACCTGCCGGCTGCGCTGCTGTTCTCTACCGGTTACATGGCCAATCTCGGCATCGTTGCGGCGCTGGTGGGGCGCGGCGATGCAATCTTCGCCGATCGCCTGAACCATGCCTCATTGATCGATGCTGCGCAGTCGTCGGGGGCTGAACACAAACGTTACGCTCACGGTGATGTTTCCGCATTGCGTGGGCTGCTGGAGCAAAGTGATGCCGACGGCAAGGCACGGCGCAAGCTGATCCTGACCGATGCCGTGTTCAGCATGGATGGCGACATTGCGCCGCTGGCCGAGTTGTTTGCGCTGGCGGAGAAACATGATGCCTGGCTGGTGATCGACGACGCGCACGGCTTTGGCGTACTCGGCCAACAAGGGCGGGGCAGCCTGTCGCATCTCGGGCTGCCGGCATCGAAGCGCGTCATCTACATGGCCACGCTGGGCAAGGCCGTCGGGGTAGCCGGTGCCTTTGTCGCCGGTGCGGAGAGCGTGATCGACTGGCTGCAACAGAAAAGTCGCACGGCGATATTCACGACCGCGCATCCGCCCGCCGTATCGTGTGCGGTGTTGCAGAGTCTCGCATTGGTCGAGGCCGGTGATGGCTTGCGGCAGGGGCTGGGGGCGCGCATCGCGCAGCTGCGTGATGCGCTGGGGCCGATGGCGGCACGCCGAGGCTGGCAGCTTGGCACCTCACCCACCGCGATCCAGCCCCTGATCGTCGGCAGCAACGAGGCAGCGCTCGAACTCTCGGCGGCGCTTGAAGCGCAAGGCATCTGGGTGCCGGCCATCCGACCGCCCACGGTGCCGCAGGGCAGCGCGCGTTTGCGCATCTGCCTCTCGGCCGCGCACAGTGAAGCCGATGTCGAGTCGTTGATCGCCAAATTGGAGCAGTGCGCGTGAGCCTTGCGATACACAGCAACGGCGACGGGCCGAACCTGACCCTGGTGCCCGGTTGGGGCCTTGGTAGCGGCGCTTTGTCGAACCTGGCCCAGGCATTGGGCCAGCATTTCACGGTGAACCGTGTCGATCTGCCGGGTTATGGCGACAGCCCGGCGCTTGAGGGCAAGAGCATCGAACAAGTGGCGGATGCGCTGGCGGCAACGCTACCGCCGCGTGCCATGCTCTGCGGCTGGTCGCTGGGTGCCATGATCTGCATGGCCTGCGCGGCACGACATCCACGCCGTGTGGCGCGGATGGTGCTGATCGGCGCGACGGCAACCTTCGTCGCCCGGCCGGGCTGGGATGAAGCATTGGCCGAGGAGCAGGTCGCATCGTTTCGCAGCGACCTGCTGCAGGACAGCGCGCAATTGCTGAAGCGCTTTGCCAGCCTGATCCACCTTGGTGCCAACCAGCCCCTCGACGCGCAACGATTCCTTGCCAGCGAGGCGCCTGTGGCCGATGTCGGTGCTTTGCTCGCCAGCCTTGACCTGCTGACCAGCGCCGACCTGCGCGACCTGCTGCCGGAGATTCACCAGCCAGTGCTGCTGGCGCATGGCCAGTCCGATGTGCTGATGCCGCTGGCGGCGGCCGAACGTTTGCAGATGCAACTGCAGGATGCACAGCTCGATGTCTATCGCGGCAGCGCCCATGCGCCGTTTGCAACCGATACCGCGCGCTTTGTCGACAGCGTCTGCCGTTTTGCCGGACTCGACAGTTGATCGTCGAAAAGCAATTGCTGCGGCAGTCCTTCAGCCGCGCAGCGCCGCGTTACGACGCGGTGGCCGACTTTCAGCGCGAGGCCGGACGGCGACTCATGGCGGCCTGCAACCCGGAGTACTCGCCGCTGCATGTGCTCGACGCCGGCTGCGGCACTGGGCACGGCTTGCAACTGATCGCGCAACGCTGGCCCGAGGCCAGCCTGCTCGGGCTGGATTTTGCCGCCCCCATGCTGGCGCGCCTGCCGGCCGGGGCGACGGCGCTGTGTGGTGACATTGAACAGTTGCCGCTTGCCGATGCGAGTGTCGATCTGGTGTGGAGCAGCCTGGCGATGCAGTGGTGCGACACGTCGCGGGTGATCGGCGAAGTGCATCGCGTGCTGCGCAGCGGTGGGCATTTCGCCCTGTGCACGCTTGGCCCGGCAACCTTTGTCGAATTGCGCCGAGCCTTTGCCGGCGTTGACCGCTTTCGCCATACCAACGATTTTATCGACATCGACACGCTGCGCCTGACGCTGGAGGACGCCGGCCTGATGTCGGCGAAGCTGCAGCGGGTGGAGATGGTGCGCCATTATCCCGACCTGCGTTCGCTGTTGGCCAGCGTTCGTGACCTCGGTGCCAACCACGTCGCGGCCAGCAACCGGCGTCCGGGCCTGATGGGCAAGGCCGCCTGGCAGCGCTTCGCCGCCAATTACGAGCGCATGCGGACCACTGCCGGCCTGCCGCTGACTTACGACACCTACTTTGTACTGGCGAAAAAATGAAATCGACAGAATGCAGATTCGGCCACAGAGATCACAGAGGACACAGAGATATGGGGCGTAGCAAGGTTGTTGTGCGCATCACCCAACAGGCATTCGAGAGAAGCGAAACAGCGGAGGGTTTAGCCTCTGTGATCTCTGTGTCCTCTGTGGCTGATTGAGGTTTTTGCATGAACGCTTACTTCATCACCGGTACCGATACCGGCGTCGGCAAGACCTTCGTCACGTGCGCCTTGCTGCGTCGCTTTGCGCAGGACGGCATGGCATGCGTCGGCATGAAGCCGGTGGCAGCCGGGGTGGATGCCAATGGCGAGAACGACGATGTGGTGTTGTTGCGCGCAGCGTCCAACGTCAAGGCCGATGCGAATCTGATCAATCCCTATTCGTTTACCAGCCCGATTGCGCCGCAACTAGCTGCATTGGAGGAGGGGAGAGAAATCCGTTTTGCGCCGATTCGCCGGGCGCTGGACGAGCTGGCGGTGCAATCCGACGTGGTGTGCGTCGAAGGTGTTGGCGGATTTCGTGTGCCGCTGGGTCCGGATGGTGACAGCGCCGACCTGGCGCGGGTACTGGACCTGCCGGTCATCCTGGTGGTGGGCATGCGGCTGGGTTGCCTCAACCACGCCATGCTGACGTACGAGGCAATTCAGGCACGCGGATTGGTCCTGGCGGGCTGGGTGGCCAATTGCGTCAATCCCGACATGCTGCGCCGTGACGAAAACATCGCGGCGCTGAGCAAAATGATTTCGTCGCCCCTGCTGGGCGTCATCGGATTCCAGTCATCAACTGACATGGCCGGTGTGGAGCAGGCCGCGCAGCAGCTGCAGCTGCCCTAACGCTTCCGTAGCACGATGTCGATGGCGCACTCGGCCGTGCCGGTCGCGGTCTGATCGATGTCGCCGAGGTCGTGACGGTATCCGGCCTCGATACGCTCGATCTTGATGATGTCGACGTCCTTCGATACCGTTACCAGCAGATCGAAGACATTGATCGATTTTGGAAGCCGCGGCACACCGTTGTAGATCGTGAATGACCACTTGTGGTCGGTGTTGTAGCGGCTTGGCCAGTGCAGGTGCTCATACATTTCCTCATCGGGTATGGCGAGGACGACGTAGCCGCCGGGGCGGACCACACGCACCCAGTTGCTCAGCGCGATCATCGGATCGACCATGTGTTCGAGACAGTGCGAGCTGTGCAGGAAATCGTAGCTGCCATCGGGCACACCTGCCAGATATTGGGCGTCGCCATCGGGCATGTCCCAGTTGCGGCAGGAGGTGAAGCCGAACACCAGCGCGTACTGATCGAGGCTGTCGTGGCCACCGCCGACGTCGATGCCGTTGCCCTTGAACCAAGCCTCGCCATGGGCGAGGCGCCGCCTGACTGCCAACGAGTTGCCGCCGAGTTCCATGTTGCTCCTTTGGTTTCAGGCCGGGATGTCGGGCTCCAGCATGCCTTCGATCAGCGTGATGCGGTCCTTGAGCTGGAGCTTGCGCTTTTTCAGCCGGCGCAACATCAGTTCGTCGCCAGGCGGTGCGGCCAGCAGCGAGGCAATGGCCGCGTCAAGGTCGCGATGCTCAACCACCAGCTCTTGCAGCTGGTTGCGCAGGTTGTCAATATCGTCGGGTTCGCCCATGTCGCAATGTTATTCGAAATGCCCTTTTGAATTCCGTTTTGCTGCCGCTGAATATCAAGTCGGTGCCGGTGGCCATGATCTACTGCGACATGGACAAGCCCGGCTCGATCAATATCTCCGAGCGAGAGCTTCAGTTGTTGAAGACCTTGAGAAACCAGGCCGTGCTGGCGATCAAGCAGGGGGCAGCGGGGCAGTAGCGAGGCGGTTTGATCGCCGCAGGATTCGCCGCTATATTGCTGACGACGAATTACTCGGGATTACGGTCAATGAAATACGCATCTTTCCTGGCGGGGCTGGCCGTCACCTGTTCGCTCGGCGCTTGCACCACTGAGCAAGCCTACAACTCGCTCAAGGGGTATCAGCAGAACGAGTGCAACAAGCGGGTCGACAATCAGGATCGCGAACGCTGCCTGCGTGACGCCGATACCAGCTACGACGAGTACCGCAAGCAGACGGCCCAGTGACATAGATCACCCCACCGCCTTGCCGGTGGGGTGCAGACGCAATTTCAGGATTTGGTGAATTTGCGCATGTAGTCGGTCCAATGTACTTCCTGGGTGTCCCCCCATCCGGTGAGACCTTCGCACTCCCATTTGGTCAGGCCAAGGTGGGTCATGCAGTTTGGCCAGAAGGAAAACGGCAGGCCGGCCGTGATGGTGCCCTTGATCAGGTACTCGCGACCGTGGATGTCGACCATTTCCATCATGTGGGTCATCGGGCGACCTGTTTCGGGATCGCGTGTGGTCAGTTTCTTGACTGACTTGATCTTGGACATCTTGCCGTCACGCCATACCCAGCCGTCGTTGAAGGCCCGCTCGGGTGTCATCGGGAACTCCTTCTGCGACAGCGGGTTCAGATCCGGATGGTCGAAGGCGCTGCAGTTGAACGCGAAGTCGTCGCCAAAGGCGCCGGTTGTCCAGGTCAATGGCGGCAGTGACATCGTGACTTCGGCCCGCGGCTCACCCCAGGAGCGGTCTCGCACGTTGTGGCAATTGACCTTGTACGGTTTGCCACGCAGCAGGAGTTCGCCTTCGTATTTCATGGCCTGCTCGAAATGCTTGTTGTTGCTGCGCATGGCCACCGGCATGGTGGCCGTCACCATCAGGTCGAGGCGGTTGCCACGCGCTGCATCCTCGTAGCGCATGCGCATCTTCTTGCCGGGTTCCAGTACATCCACCTGATAGCTGTTGGGCAGGGTGTAGGAACGCAGGTCGTCCTTGATGACCGTGCTGCCCCGGATGTTGAGCAGGAAATCGAACATCTCGGATTGCAGATGGTGCTTCTTGAAGCCCTGGGCCGCCAGAACGCCCCCCATGATCGAGTCCATGTTCGGGTGCATCCAGAAGTAGCTGAAGCCGTAGATGTTGGCTTCCGGTACATAGAAGCCGAAATACTGGGTTTCGGTGCTGGTGTCATCGGGGTGCACCAGATCGGGATGCAGGTAGTCGTCGCGGTCGGTGAACGTGCCAAAGGTCGGGCTGGCGGACTTGAAAAAACCTTCTTGCGAGTTGTCGGACATGTTGTCTCCTGATGGTTATGGCTGTTTATGGATTCGAGTCTAGGGGATAATTCAGCCCACA
>CANJXH010000090.1 GCA_947478755.1 Betaproteobacteria bacterium
CCTGAAGCAGTTCCACCACGCTGCTTGAGGCAACCAGGCGGAATTCGCGGGCGTTGAACTGGCGCGCCTCGCGCAGCAGTTCACGCAGAATCTCGTAGCACATGGTCTTGGCGGTCTTGATTTCGCCGCGGCCGCCACACGTCGGACATGGTTCGCACAACACATGGGCCAGCGATTCGCGCGTGCGCTTGCGAGTCATCTCGACCAGGCCAAGCGTGGTGAAACCATTTACCGTGACACGAGTGCGATCGCGCGAAAGGGCGCGATTGAGTTCATCAAGCACCGCGCGCCGATGCTCTTCGGTCTCCATGTCGATGAAGTCGGCGATGATGATGCCGCCGAGGTTGCGAAGGCGCAATTGGCGCGCAATCGTCTGTGCCGCTTCCAGATTGGTCTTGAAAATGGTGTCATCGAAACTGCGCACGCCAACGAAGCCACCGGTATTGACGTCGATGGTCGTCATCGCCTCGGTCTGGTCAATGATCAGGTAGCCGCCGGACTTGAGATCAACGCGCCGCGCCAGCGCCTTTTCGATTTCATCCTCGACATTGTGCAGTTCGAACAACGGGCGCTCGCCGGTGTAGTGCTCAAGCAGTGGCAGTACCTGGGGTACGTACTCGGTGGCGAAAGCGGAAAGCTTCTGAAAATTTTCGCGCGAGTCGATCACGATGGAAACCGTGTCGTGGGTGACCAGATCACGCAGCACACGCTGGCCCAGCATCAGCCCTTCATGCAACAGGCTGGGTGTCGGTGCAGACGAAACCCGTTGTCGAAGCTCGCCCCACAACCGCCGCAGATAGGCGACGTCCGCCTTCAGTTCGTCATCGCATGCCTCCGCAGCGACAGTCCGCACGATGAATCC
Source organism: Betaproteobacteria bacterium (assembly GCA_947478755.1). Lineage (GTDB taxonomy): Bacteria > Pseudomonadota > Gammaproteobacteria > Burkholderiales > Rhodocyclaceae > Georgfuchsia. The sequence goes on from CANJXH010000090.1 coordinate 863, forward strand.
GCCAGTAGCATCTCCCGCCATGGCCTGTATGCGACTGCGAAGCTGTTCGCGCGCGCCCTCGTCACCGATGCGCTGGGAAATGCCGATGTGATTTTCCTGCGGCAGAAAGACCAGCAGACGTCCGGCAATGGATATCTGGGTCGATAAACGTGCGCCCTTGGTGCCGATCGGATCCTTGATGACCTGCACCAGCAGCGATTGCCCTTCGGTCAGGATGCGTTCGATGGGCCGGACTTCATGAGCGTTGCCGTGGTGTTCTTCCCAGATGTCGGCAACGTGCAGGAAGGCAGTGCGCTCAAGGCCGATGTCGATGAAGGCAGACTGCATGCCGGGGAGTACGCGGACAACGCGGCCAAGGTAGATGTTGCTGACCAGGCCGTGGCTGGATGAACGTTCAATGTGAAGCTCTTGCACCACGCCGTTTTGCAGCAGCGCAACGCGGGTTTCCTGTGGGGTGAAGTTGAGCAGGAAGCTTTCGCTCATGGCGTCACACGATGACGCCGAACTGGCGGAGCAGGATGGCCGTGTCACAAAGCGGCAAGCCGACGATACCCGAGTGCGAGCCGCGGATCTCTTCGACAAAGGCGCCGGCCCGGCCCTGGATCGCATAGGCACCGGCTTTGTCCATCGCTTCGCCGCTGCGCACATAACGCCGGATCTCGTCGGCCTCTATCTTGCGGAACCTGACATCACTGATGTTGAGCACATGCTCAAGGCGAATCTGGTCGGTGACGGCAACGGCAGTCAGGACACGGTGGGTACGGCCGGAAAGGCGAGCAAGAATCTGTTGTGCCTCGGCTTCGTTGCGCGGTTTGCCGATGATCTCGCCGTCAAGATCCAGCGTGGTATCTGCCGACAGCAAGGGTCGCGGCAGGAGATGACGCGACTCCAGCAGGCGTGCGGCAAAGGCGGCCTTGGCGCGGGCGACACGTACTACATAGCTGTCGGCGCTCTCACCGGCGATGGCCGCTTCGTCGATTTCCGAATCGGCGCGGGGATCGGCGCGAAACTGCAGCACGTCAAAGCGGATGCCGATTTGCGCCAGCAGATCACGCCGGCGCGGGCTGCGTGAAGCGAGGTAGATACGGGCATCGTTCAAGGCCATATTTACTCCCGATGATAAGGGTGACCCTTTGTCACGCTGACAGCGCGATAAAGGGCTTCCGCCAGCATGACGCGCACCATTGCATGTGGCAGGGTGAGGCCGGACAGCCGTACTTGCTCGGTAGTGTCACGTTTGAGCGCCGGATCAAGTCCGTCCGGGCCCCCGATCAGGAAGGCGATGTCATCACCTTCCTGCATCCAGTTTTGCAGACGCTGCACAAGATTGCGGGTCGTGAGTTCGGTACCGCGCTCGTCGAGGGCGATGGTACGGCAACGCTGGGGAATGGCGGAACGCAAGCGCAGCGCTTCGGCGGCCATCATTGATTCAACGGTTTTCCCCTCGCTGCGGGGTTCGGCCTTGACGGCCAACAATTCCAGCGGCAGCTCGCGTGGCATGCGTTTGGCGAAGTCGGCGAACGCGTCGTCAACCCAAGCTGGCATGCGCGTGCCAACGGCTGCAATCATCAGTTTCACGTCGCCTTCGGTTTCGTGGCACGTTTGGCCCGGGGTTTGGCAGGTGCCTTGGCGGCGACGGCCGCGCCGTCAGTCGTGGCGGCTGCCTTTACGCCGCCACGCCCCTTTGGCTTGGCCATCCATAACTCTTCGATGTTGTAGTAAGTGCGAACGGCGGGCTGCATGACATGAACGACGATGTCGCCCAGATCCACCAGTACCCATTCGCCGCTTTCTTCGCCTTCCATGCCGACCACCTGACCACCGGCTTCCTTCACCGAGTCATGGACGCTGCGGGCCAGCGCCTTGACTTGTCGGTTCGAATCGCCACTGGCGATGATGATGCGGTCAAACAGCGACGTGAGTTTGGTGGTGTTGATGACTTCGATATCTTTTGCCTTGACGTCTTCAAGGGCGTCGACAGCGAGTTTTTGCAGTTTGCGCAGATCCATTAGTGGGCAGAGTAGAGGTGGTGGTTGGCAATATAGTCGAGAACGACCGAGGGGAGAAAATCTTGAGCATCCTGTCGCGCGCCAAGCCGGGCGCGGATTTGCGAGGCGGAAATATCCATTGGCGTGATGGAAAAAGTGACGATGCTGCCGGCAGGATTGGTTGTCAGTACAGAACTATCCTTGCCAAGTCGAGACAGGTATTCCCCGCGCAATTGAAAGTCCATTTGTTCGGCGTCAAGCACATAGCCTGGGCGTGTGGCAACCGCGATATGGGCCAGAGGGAAGATATCCTGCCAGCGATGCCAACTCGCAAAACCCAGAAACGCATCCGCACCGAGGATCAACACCAGCGGTCTCTCGCCATGCAGCTGGCGAAGTCGCGTCAGGGTATAGAAGGTGTAGCTGGCCGCGCGGGAGCGGGCTTCACTGTCGTCCAGCCGAAAATCGGCGTTTCCCTTGATGGCCAGGGACACCATGGCCAATCGGTGCTCTGCGCTGGCCATCGGCGGATCACGATGGGGCGGATTGCCCGAGGGAATCCACAGTACTTCGCCAAGATGGAGCCGTTCAAGGGCATCTTCGGCAAGCTGCAAATGCGCACGGTGCACAGGGTCGAACGTGCCGCCGAGGATTCCCGTCGGTGCGGCGCTACGGCTCATTCACGGGCGGGGCGGCGAATATGTCGTGGTAACTGACATAAGTACCGGCGAGAACGGTTGGCAGCACCAGCAACAACATCAGTATTTCAATGGCTTTGGCCAGGATCTGGCCAAAGGTTTCCGATATCTGCATAGCGAACATTGCCAGCAACGCAGGCAGCAACACGACGGCCAGCAACGTCAGGGCATAGACAAGGAACGCACGCCAGTTGCGCAGGGCAGCCACCAGGCTGAAAAAAGTCGACTTTAGCGGCGGTACATCGTGCCAGCCGGTCAGCAGCGGAGAGAACCAGAAAGCCAGCAGCAGTGGTGACGACAATAACGCGACCACCGCCATGACCTGAAATATCTGGTCTGGTTGTTCAGGGTCGGGTTTCGCGTCGAGCAGATACATCATCAGCATCACGGTGAGCGAGCCTGCCAGTTGCAATGCGCCGAGCTTCATCAGCTCGGGCCGGCGCTTGCGTATTCCGGCCAGCAGATCGGGCGGGGGCGGTCGGTTGCCGTTTTGCGCAATGCCGCGGCAGCCATTGGCAATGGCAAGCGTCAACATCGGTTGCAGCAACGGGAACAGCATGCCGCCGATACCCCCGGGCAGCACCAGCATCAAGGTGAAGACCATCAGGTAGCCAAAGGTCAGCGCCGACAGCAACGGCATATTGGCGCGAAACAAGCGGTAGCTTGCAATTACCCACACGATGCCCGCGCGGGCCGGCATTTGGCGAGCCTGCATTTAATGGAATATTTCTCGGTAAGAGATGTAGATCGAGATCGCGGTCACCGGCACCAGCAGGATGAAACCGAGAAATCCCGGAATCGCCGCGATCAGCGCGAGCACCAGCCAGACAAGGCCGTAGAGGCTGAGTACCAGCCAATTCTTCATGCCTGCATGAAAGCTTGCCTTCATTGCTTCGATTGGCTTCAGGTTGTCAAACATGACCAGAGCCGGCGCGAACCAGATGCCCATCGTTACCGGCAATGCCAGCAGCAACCAGAGCAAAAGCGCCAGCATGATTCCGCCAGCTGCTGCCGCAAAGTTGATGTCGGCAAATGAGCCGCTTTGCACGGCCGTGAGCAGCGAAGCGCCACCGACGATGGCCATTACGGCAAACGCGGCAACCGAGATCAATGCAAACGCGACCAGGGTCAGCAGGCCCACCACAACGAGATTGCCGGTATTGCGCTTGAAGCCGGCAAACATTTGCGAGAACTCAAGCGTTTCACCGGCGATGGCAATGCGACAGCATTCCATCAGGCCGGCGGTCAGGATAGGAGTGAGCACGGCAGACGCGACCTGTCCGATACCCGGAATGACTGCCAGCAGCAGGTGTATGACGATCAGGACGACGGAGATGGCAATCCAGACGCCGGGCGTTGCAGCGAAAACGCGCCAGCCTTCGCCCAGCCACGCAGTGGCACGGTCGCTGTCGACTTTCCTGATTTCCGCTGCGGCGTCGTACGTGGACATCAGACTTACCAGGTCTTGATTACCCACATTGGCGGTCGTGTACCGGATGTCAGCGTGTTCATGCGCGTCATCACACCGTTGCCCTGCTCATCAACCAGGTAATAGGGCGTGCCGTGCGGCGGGGTCACCTTGACCATGTAGAGCTTGCCGCCGAGGCGGTATTCCTCTTCCTTGTTGCCATTGCGTTGGTTGATGGTGATGTCGGGTTCCTGGTCCTGATCGACCACTCCGGCAGGCATTGGCGGCGGCTCGGGAATCGGTTGCAGATCAGGCGGCAACTTCGATGTCTGTGCCAGTGCAATGGCAGGCAAAACGGTGAACATCGATAACATCAGCAGGCGGCGCATGGCAGTATCCTCACGGTGGTTGAGCGCATTTTACGCTGACAAGTTGCGCGGCATGACAGGCTTTCAGCGATCAGTGGGCCGAATGAATTCTGACATAATGCCCCGCACTTGCCGGCTACTGTATTGACGTAGCCGGGCCTTTCCCGGCACGCCGGCTTTTTGATATCTGACCGACCCCCAATGACGACTTCCCCTGTCAATCCCGAGGCTCCTGCCGCAGGACCATCCCAAGGCGGCGATGGGGAAAACGGGAGCAGTTCCCCTCAGCTTCCCCGGCCAGGCGGCGGTACCCTGGTGCTCGTCGATGGGTCTTCGTACCTGTACCGCGCGTTTCATGCGATGCCGGACCTGCGTAACAAGGCCGGCGAACCCACGGGCGCGGTGTATGGCGTCATCAACATGCTGCGTCGGCTGGAGGTCGACTACAAGGCCGACTACCGCGCCGTGGTATTCGATGCCAAGGGCAAGACCTTTCGCGACGACTGGTATCCACAGTACAAGGCGCATCGTCCGCCGATGCCTGACGATCTGGCCAGCCAGATCGAACCGCTGCACCACTGTGTTCGTGCCCTGGGCTGGCCCTTGCTGATGATTGATGGCGTCGAGGCCGACGACGTGATCGGCACGCTGGCAAGGGAGGCGTCGGCGCAAGGCATCGAATGCATCGTCTCGACCGGCGACAAGGACATGGCGCAACTGGTTGACCAGCACGTACGGCTGATCAACACCATGAGCAATGAGGTGCTCGACGAGGCTGGCGTGCTGGCCAAGTTCGGCGTCCGGCCTGATCGCATCGTCGACTACTTGACCCTGGTTGGCGACAGCGTCGATGGCGTGCCGGGCGTGGAAAAGGTCGGACCCAAGACGGCGGTCAAGTGGCTGAGCCAATATGACTCGCTGGACAATCTTGTCGCCAATGCGGCGAGCGTTGGCGGCGCCGTCGGTGAAAACCTGCGCAAACACCTGGATTTCCTGCCGCTGGGAAGGAAGCTGGTCACCATCGTTTGCGATTTGGCCCTGCCCTTCAAGGCGCGCGAGCTTGTGCCCAAGGTGCATGACAATGCCGCGCTGGCAGAGCTGTTTACCCGGCTCGAATTCAAGACCTGGTTGAAGGAGGTCATGAACGGCGGCATGGTCGAGAAGGCGGAAAAGGCAAGCGGCAATGGCAGTGCCAATGCGGCCTCGGCCTTCATCCCGCCTGCCGTGCCGGTTGCGACTGAACAGCCGGATCGCAGCGGGTATGAAAGCATCGCAGACTGGCAACAGTTCGATAAATGGCTGGCGATCATCGAGGCGGCGGAACTGACCGCGCTCGATACCGAAACGACCGACCTCGACCAGATGCAGGCACGGCTGGTCGGCATTTCGTTTTGCGCGACGCCGGGCGTGGCGGCCTACCTGCCGTTGGGCCACAACTACGCCGGCGCGCCGGAACAGTTGCCGCTCGCCGAAGTGCTGGCACGCCTCAAGCCCTGGCTGGAATCGGCGCAGCACCGCAAGGTCGGCCAGCACCTCAAGTACGATCGCCATGTGTTTGCCAACCATGGCATCGAGTTGCGCGGCATTGTCGACGACACGCTGCTCCAGTCCTACATTCTCGAAAGCGACAAGACGCACGACCTTGGCGCGCTGGCATCACGCCACTGCGGGCTGGCGACGATCAGTTACGACTCGATCACCGGCAAGGGTGCATCGCGCATTTCCTTTGCCCATGTCGCGCTGGAGCAGGCCAACGAATATGCCGCCGAAGACGCCGACGTCACCTTGCGCGTACATCAGGTACTGGCGCCGCAACTCAGGGACGAAGAAAAACTTGATCGCCTGTATCGCGACATCGAACTGCCGGTTGCTGAAGTGCTGTATCGCATGGAGCGCAATGGCATCCTGATTGATGTCTTCGCACTGGCGAAGCAGAGCGAGGAACTGGGGCGCCGCTTGCTTGAGCTCGAAGCCGAGGCCCATGCGCTGGCCGGGCAGCCCTTCAATCTGGCCTCGCCGAAACAACTTGCCGAAATCCTTTTCGACAAGCAGCAGCTGCCGGTGGTCAAGAAAACGCCCTCAGGCGGCCCATCTACCGACGAAGAAGTGCTCACCCAACTCGCGCTCGATTACCCGCTGCCGAAGCTGCTGCTGGAACATCGCAGCCTGTCCAAGCTCAAGGGCACTTACACCGACAAGCTTCCCAAGAGCGTGAATCCGTCGACAGGTCGCGTGCATACCAGCTTCTCGCAAGCGGTCGCAGTGACGGGCCGGCTGGCGTCGAACGATCCGAACCTGCAGAACATCCCGATCCGTACCGCCGAAGGCCGCCGCATCCGCTCGGCCTTCATCGCGCCCGCCGGTCATCTGCTGGTGTCGTCCGACTATTCGCAGATTGAACTGCGGATCATGGCGCACTTGTCCAGTGACGAAAGGCTCCTCGATGCTTTTGCCAAAGGCGAAGACATTCACCGTGCTACTGCGGCGGAGATTTTTGGCATTCCGCTGGACGAGGTGAGCAATGAGCAAAGGCGGGCTTCCAAGGCCATCAACTTCGGGCTCATCTACGGCATGAGCGCCTTCGGTCTGGCGAAACAGATCAACGTTGATCGCAGTGCCGCCCAAGCCTATATGGATCGCTACTTTGCCCGCTATCCGGGCGTGGCACGCTACATGGAAGTAACCCGTGCCCTTGCCCGCGACAAGGGCTATGTCGAAACCGTCTTCGGCCGCCGCCTTTGGCTGCCTGAAATCAAGTCATCGAATGTCGGCCGCCGCCAGGGTGCGGAGCGTGCCGCGATCAATGCGCCCATGCAGGGCACCGCCGCTGACCTGATCAAGCTGTCGATGATTGCGGTTCAGGGCTGGCTGGAACAGCAGCAACTACGATCGAAGCTGCTGCTGCAAGTCCACGACGAACTGGTCCTTGAAGTGCCTGAGGCCGAATTGGCGACGATTCGCGAGGCATTGCCGAAGCTGATGGGCGATGTGGCCAAACTCGCAGTGCCACTGCTGGTGGAAGTCGGGGTCGGCGCCAACTGGGACGAAGCCCATTGAACCCGGCCTGTCGTGTTTGCGTCAGCAGGAAACTGTCAGGCTGTGCTCAAACCAGATCGAGCCGTTTTTTGTTGCAGGCGTTGAAAATGAACAGCGATTTCCTGAAGCTGCGTTTCATTTCGATGTCGAACCACTGCGACAGGTAGGCCAGCAATTCAAAGTCCCGCTCGCCGTGAAGCTCACCGGTGATCCAGGTGACTTCCTGCAGCAACTTGGGATCGAATGCGGTAAGGATGGGATATTCCGCGCCTTCGGTATCGATCTTGATCATGTCCACTTTCTCGATGCCCAGCTCACGCAACAGATTGGCTGGGTTGCGAGTGGTCACGGTCACGCGCCGTGCGTCGGATTCCGCGCCGCGCTGATAGAAGGAAAGCCCCCCGAAATTGCTTTCATGGGGTGACAAGATCAGGTCGCGCTTGCCGTCCTCGGCATCCAGTGCCACATTGATCGGCGTGATTCCCGTGCCTTCCGCATTGCGTTTCAAGACTTCGAAATTTTCCGGCAAGGGTTCGACGGCGAAAATCCTGGCGTGAGGGAAACGATCGGCAAAAAACATTGCCGAGACGCCAACGTTGGCGCCAATGTCGAGGATGGTATCGGGTGCCAGCTTCGGTGGCAGACGGTACTCGGCCTTCTTGCCCGTTTTCAGCAGGATGCCGTAGATCAGATGGGCATCACTGGTACCCGCGCGGTAATGGATCGTATGGCCCTTCCACTGATATTCGCGCAAGGGCGCTCCGGGCGCAAAGGTTTCGCTGCTGGCTTGAGTCAATGCCCAGGAGCGCGAACGGAGCAGGAGCTTGATGTCTTTTTTCTTGATCATGCCGGGTTGTATGGCGAATGTGCGGAGGGCCGAATTATACGTGCCGGGCTTCCATGGCTTTGACGATGGGCGCGAGCCGGGCAACGAAGGCGTCAAAGGTGAATTTGCCGAGGTGGTCGACAGCCTCGCGCGGGTGCAGACGGGTCTGGGCAGTCATCAGGCAATTGAGCAGGGCGGAAAATCCGGCACCCTGATCTTCACGCGGATCGCAATAGAAATGGCCGGTTAGACCATCAATGACCGTTTCGGTGAAAGGAGGCGCGGCGACTGCCAGAACCGGCAGATCGCAGGCCTGCGCCTCGATCACATTGAGGCCAAGGGCCTCCTTTTCCGGCAGGCCGGTCATCAGGAAATCCAGCTGACGGTAAATGGCGGCAACGTTGTTTTGCATGCCCCAGAAGCGCGCCCGATTGCCGACGGGTGACAGGGCGTGACGAAGGTCGCGGACGGACGCATAGCCGCCGGCACCGAATATCTCCAGATTGACACCCTCGTTTCTGGCAAGGATCGGCGCAAGAATTTCAAACTGCTCCGGAAATTGCTTGATAGGCGTCAGGCGAGAAACAATGCCAAGGGTGATGCCGGGCCTCGGTTCGAATCGGGGGCGTGAGCGTAGTGGTTCAAGCAGCGGTTCAATGATGCCGAGCAGACGATCCCGACCTTTGCGCTGGTCCCACGCATAGCAGCTTCTCTGGATAATCAGCGAGGATTCCGCTGGCCTTTCAGCGAGGTCTGCCACGCCGTACAGTGGTGTATCCCATATGGGCAGGCCAAGTTTCTGCAGGCCATCAAGCACATAACGGGATACGCCAAAGACCAGATGGCAGTGAGGGTAGTTGTCTGATGGCCTGCCCTGTGGCGGCATGTGGGCAATGCTCGTCATCAGGTGCCTGCCGGCAAGCTGCAGGGCCACTTGCTCGGGCAGTGGGCCGTGACTCAGTATCCAGACCGGACCCGCGGGGAGTCGATAGGCGATTTCCTGCGGGTTCGCTACCTGCTCGCGCTCGGTTGACGGCGGCAGGTTCAGGGTCTCCCAGAAAGCGGCTTCCGGGTGATGCAACAGTCGGGTAGTGACACCGAGTCGATCAAGCGCGCGGCAGAGGAACGCAGTGAATACCTCGCCACCGCCGAAGTGTCGCTGGAGGTTGACCTGAATCAGGCGCATGCCTTGTCGTGCGGAATTGTTGCCGAAACCGCCAGGAGAACCACCAGCATCAGATACTGCTCCAGCCGCAAGCCGGACATATGATTGTCGATCGCCGACCGGATCAGATAGTTGGTGGTGTAGATCAGCAGCGCAAAGCCGGCAGGATTGGGGCTGACAAAACTTGCCTGCCACGCATACCGGAGCAGAAAACAGGACAGGAGCAACCATAGCGCAAGTGCCGGCAATCCGCCGCCAAGGGCAAAATCGAGCCAGCCGCAATGCGAACTTTGTAGATCGAAGTTGGTGCCGAAACGTTTGTTGACGGCATACCCGAAAGCGCGATGTCCATATCCCAGCCCCAATGGGTAGTCGACAATTTCACACAGCGCGACCTTGGCCCAGGTAAGACGCAGAAAAGTGGAGACTTCAGCCTCGTTGCCCGAGGCAGTTTTGGGAAATTGCTGGTTCAACGGGTCCAGCCAGACCGTGGAGTACCTGTCGACATCCTGGGTAAGCGGTATGGTTTCAATGACCCGATAAGTTCGATCGTCATTGGCGATTTCCCCGATCCCGACTGCCAGTGCCAGGCCCACTGCGATAAACACCGGCCAACGACCGGATTTTTTCTGTGCAATGACACCGCACATTGCCACCAGAAGAGCGGTCATGATCGACACTGTGCCCAGTGAGGTCGACAGCGTCACCGTTGCTGCCAGCGCTGCCGTCGCCAGCAAGGCGTACAACCAGAAAGGAATCAGAAGCAGCGGCCGGCGCAATACCGAGCGACTCAGCATATCGCCGGCCAGCATGGCCAGGCATGCATTGGTTACTTCGCTGACAAAGTCACGGCCGCCGATCCAGGCGTCGTGGTACTGAAACGGAAACGATCCGGTATGAAGGCCAATCCAGCCTTGTTGCGCGAGATACAGGATTGGATGCAATCCAAGTGCAACCACTGAGATCGAGAGGCAGATCGACACCGAGCGAGCGGCGCCACAGTCCTTGACCAGCAGCCCAAGGACAGAAAGCGAAAACAGAGCAGCCAACAGGCCCCGCAGCCAATCACCAGACAGATTGACGAGTGCCTGAGCCGGATAGGACGAAAGCAACAGTGCCTGCAAGATCAACCATACTGTCAGTGCGCACCACAGCATTGCCGGCGTGCGTAGCGGGCGGCAGGAGGAAAGAATGCGCAGGCCGGGAAAAGCGCACGCAAGCCCGAG
>CANJXH010000091.1 GCA_947478755.1 Betaproteobacteria bacterium
CAATCGTGCCGGCGTGGGCGATGATGCTGGCCAGCTTGGCTGCCGTCTTCGGTCCGATGTCGAGGATGATGTCGTCGGGTTGTACTTCACCGGCAGGAATCCGGTTCGCACGCGCCAGTGGCGAGAGTTCGTTGGCGACCACCACATCTTCGGGAATCGGCACCGAAGCACCGCGCTTGTCCATCACATCCATGATGTCGCGTGCTTCCTGCACCAGGTCGAGCTCGGCCAGCGAGTTGCCGATGGGCAAGTCGTTGGCCACCATGAAGGTGTTGGCAATACCGCCGCCGACGATGAGCTGGTCGACCTTGCCGGCAAGCGACTTGAGAATCGTCAGCTTGGTGGATACCTTGCTGCCGGCAACGATCGCGACCAGCGGACGCTTCGGGTTGTGCAGCGCGCGACCCAGCGCATCGAGTTCGGCCGCCAGCAGCGGGCCGGCGCAGGCGATCGGCGCGTACTTGGCGATGCCGTGCGTCGTGGCTTCAGCGCGGTGCGCGGTGCCGAAGGCATCATTCACATAGATGTCGCACAGCGCCGCCATTTTTTTGGCCAGCGTGTCGTCGTTCTTTTTTTCGCCCTTGTTGCCGCGACAGTTTTCCAGCAACACCAGTTCGCCCGGCTTCACGTCGAAACCGCCATCGACCCAGTTGTCGATCAGGGGCACCTTGCGCTTCAGCAGCTCGGCGAGGTGGTGCGCGATCGGGCCCAACGAGTCTTCGGGTTTCAGGTCGCCCTCGGTGGGGCGTCCCAGGTGCGATGTCACCATCACCGCCGCACCGGCCTTGAGGCAGAGTTCGATTGCCGGAATCGAGGCGCGGATGCGCGTGTCTTCGGTGATGTTGCCGTGCTCATCCTGCGGCACGTTGAGATCAGCGCGGATGAAAACGCGTTTGTTCTTGAGGTCGAGATCAGTCAGGCGAATGAATTTCATTGAAACCCTTTTGCCGCCAGGGCGCCAAGAGAAACGGAAACTTCACAGAGCTTCTTGGCGCCTTGGCGAGTAACGTTATTTTGCAATGACGCGAACCATTTCGAGGCACTTGTTCGAGTAGCCCCACTCGTTGTCGTACCACGCAACCACCTTGAGGAAGGTAGTGTCGAGCGCAATGCCGGCTTCGGCATCGAACACTGAAGTACAGGGCTCGCCGCGGAAATCGGTAGCGACTACCTTGTCTTCGGTGTAGCCGAGTACGCCCTTGTAGGCACCTTGCGATTCTGCTTTCATCTTCGCGCAGATCTCTTCGTACGTGGCGGGCTTCTCGAGTTCGACGGTGAGGTCAACCACCGACACATCCGAGGTCGGCACGCGGAACGACATGCCGGTCAGCTTCTTGTTCAGTTCGGGGATCACCACGCCCACGGCCTTGGCTGCACCGGTCGATGAGGGGATGATGTTTTCGAGAATGCCGCGGCCACCGCGCCAGTCCTTGTTCGAGGGGCCGTCGACGGTCTTTTGCGTTGCCGTGGCAGCATGCACCGTCGTCATCAGGCCGCGCTTGATGCCCCAGTTGTCGTTGAGGATCTTGGCAATGGGGGCGAGGCAGTTGGTGGTGCACGAAGCGTTGGAAACAATCTTCTGCCCGGCATAGGTCTTGTCGTTCACGCCGAACACGAACATCGGCGTATCGTCCTTCGACGGTGCCGACATCAACACTTTCTTCGCGCCGGCATCGATGTGCTTCTGCGCCGTTTCCTTGGTCAGGAACAGGCCAGTCGATTCGATCACCACATCAGCGCCGATCTCGCCCCACTTCAGCTCGGACGGATCCTTCACCGCAGTGAGGCGGATTTTCTTGCCATTGACGATCAGGGTATCGCCTTCGACCGACACGTCGCCCTTGAAGCGGCCATGCACCGAGTCGTACTTCAGCATGTAGGCCAGATAGTCCGGCTCGAGCAGGTCGTTGATGCCGACGATCTCGATGTCGCTGAAGTTTTGCGCCGCAGCGCGGAACACCATGCGGCCGATGCGGCCAAATCCGTTGATGCCAACCTTGATACTCATCTATAGCTCCCAGGAAAAAACATATTCGCCACAGAGAACACAGAGAGCACAGAGAAAAACGTCACGGGTTTCCTCTGTGAACTCTGTGTCCTCTGTGGCATAAGGTTTTACAAAATACCCTTTACCGTGGCCACCACGTTGTCAACCGTGAAGCCAAATTCCTTGAACAGTGTCGCCGCCGGGGCCGATTCGCCAAAGTGATCGAGGCCGACGACGGCGCCGTCGAGCCCGACGTACTTGTACCAGCCGTGGGTAACGCCGGCTTCGATCGCCACGCGCTTGACGCCGGGCGTCAGTACGCTGTCGCGCCAGGCCTTGTCCTGAGCATCAAAGATGCTGGTGCAGGGCATCGACACCACGCGCACGGCAATGCCGGCTTCGGCCAGCGCCGCCTGTGCCGTGAGCGCGAGTTCCACTTCCGAACCGGTCGCGATGAGAATCGCCTTCGCCGCGCCGTTGCTTTCTGAGATCACGTAGCCGCCGCGGGCGATGCTGGCAATGGTGGCCGCGTCGCGCTTGACGAAGGGCAGGTTCTGCCGTGAGAGTGCCAGCGCCGTCGGGCCGCCCTTGCGTTGCACGGCGTCTACCCAGGCCACTGCCGTCTCCACCGTATCGCAGGGACGCCAGAAGGTCATGTTGGGAATCACGCGCAGCGCGGCGTAGTGTTCCACCGGCTGGTGGGTCGGGCCGTCTTCGCCGAGGCCGATCGAATCGTGGGTGAATACATGGATGGTGCGCAGCTTCATCAGCGCCGACATCCGCAGCGCGTTGCGCGAATAGTCCGAGAAGGTGAGGAAGGTGCCGCCGTAGGGGATGTAGCCGCCATGCAGCGCCATGCCGTTCATGATCGCGGCCATGCCGAATTCGCGCACGCCGTAATGGATGTAGTTGCCGCTGTCGCGCGTCAGCGACTTCGAACCCGACCAGTTGGTGAGGTTCGAGCCGGTCAGGTCGGCCGAGCCGCCCAGGAACTCGGGCAGCTTCGGTGCCAGCGCTTCAATGGCGATCTGGCTGGCCTTGCGGGTGGCCACGGTTTCGGCCTTGTCGTTGATCTTCGCCAGCACCGCTTCGACATGCTGTGCCCAGTCGGCCGGCAGTTCGCCATGCATGCGACGCTTGAATTCAGCGGCAACCTCCGGGTGAGCGGCGGCATAGGCGTGGAACTTCTCACGCCAGGCGTTCTCCAGCACAGCACCTTTTTCGCGTCCATTCCAGGCGGCGTACACCTCCTGCGGAATTTCGAAAGCCGGGTGGTTCCAGCCAATGTTGGCGCGGGTCGCGGCAATTTCGTCGGGCCCCAGCGGGCTGCCGTGGGCGTCGTGGCTGCCTTGCTTCTTCGGCGCGCCACGGCCGATCACCGTCTTGCAGCAGATCAGTGTCGGACGTTCGTGTTCTTCCTTGGCGCGGCTGAGCGCGTTTTCGACGGAAACGGCATCGTGGCCGTCCACATCGCGGATGACCTGCCAGCCGTAGGCTTCAAAACGTTTCGGGGTGTCGTCGCTGAACCAGCCGTCGACATGGCCGTCGATCGAAATGCCGTTGTCGTCCCAGAAGGCAATCAGCTTCGACAGGCCCCAGGTGCCGGCCAGCGAACAGGCTTCATGCGAGATGCCTTCCATCAGGCAGCCGTCGCCGAGGAAGGCATAAGTGTTGTGGTCGACGATGTCGTGGCCGGGGCGGTTGAATTCACGCGCCATCAGCTTTTCTGCCAGCGCCATGCCCACCGCGTTGGCAATGCCCTGGCCGAGCGGGCCGGTGGTGGTTTCGACGCCGGGGGCGTAGCCGTATTCCGGGTGGCCCGGGGTCTTGGAGTGCCACTGGCGGAACTGCTTCAGGTCTTCAATCGAGAGGTCGTAGCCGGTAAGGTGCAGCAGCGCATACAGCAGCATCGAGCCGTGCCCGTTCGACAGCACGAAACGGTCGCGATTCGGCCAGTTCGGGTTGGCCGGGTTGTGGCGCAGGTGGCGATTCCACAGCACTTCGGCGATCTCGGCCATGCCCATCGGCGCGCCGGGGTGGCCGGAGTTGGCCTTTTGCACCGCGTCCATGGCGAGCGCACGAATCGCCCCGGTCAGTTGGTTGGGAACGATGGGTGCGGCAGGTTTTGTTGTGGCGGACATGGCAGTGCAGCAATGCTGGCGGGAAAGCCGCTCATTATCGGTTATTTCCGCCTGTTTTCCAACCGTTTTGCCAATCAGGACTGGCGTTTCCGGGCCGGCGCCGTCCGGTCGGGCATCGCCTCTATAATCGACGCATGAACCCCCGTTTCTACATTCCCAGCATCCTTGCACCCGGCGGTTCGGTCGATTTGCCCCCCGAAGCCGCCCACCACGCAGACAAAGTGCTGCGCATGAAACCGGACGACACCCTGCGCGTGTTCGACGGCCGTGGCGGCGAATGGTCGGCCCACATCGTGCGCATGAAGCCCACCGTGCATGTTCAGCTCGACGTTTTCGAACCGGCGCCCAAGGCACCCGAGCTGCACGTCACCCTGGTGCAGGGTCTGCCGGCTGCCGACAAGATGGATTGGGTGCTGCAAAAGGCCGTCGAGCTGGGCGTCGCCGCGATCCAGCCGGTGGCCGCCAAACGCAGCGTGGTGCGGCTTTCCGGCGACAAGCTGGATCGGCGCCAGACCCACTGGCGCAATGTGATGATCGCCGCCTGCGAGCAATGCGGCACCAATCAGGTCCCCGTTATCGCCCCCTTGCTTGATCTGCCTCAATTCATGGCGCAACCGCGCGTGGAAAATGAAACCCGATGGATCATGTTGCCCGGCACGGCATCGCGCTTGCGCGATCTGCCCCGGCCGACCGGCCCGGTAACGGTGCTGGTAGGGCCGGAAGGCGGATTTGAAGAAGCGGAAGTCGAGATCGCCCTGTTGTCCGGCTTTGTGCCACTGGGTTTCGGGCCGCGCGTCTTGCGCACCGAAACCGCAGGTCTGGCCGTGCTGGCAGCAATGATGAGCCAATGGGGAGACTGCTAGCTTTGCTGGCAATCCCCCCACTGAGGGGGAATCAAGACCGCCATCCCCCGGCCCCTTCCCGAGGAAGGGGTAACTGATATGGTCGCGGGCCTTGCCCGCTCCATAAAGTCTTGCGGTGGGTGGTTTGATTGCCAACAAGGGAGGCGCGATGTTCGAATCTGCAGAGCTGGGCCACAAGCTGGACAAGAAAACCTACGCAAAAGAGGCCGCCGCATTGCGCGCCGACCTGCTCGACATGCAGTACGACGTCAAGATGGCGTCCAGGTTTTCGGTCGTGGTGCTGATCAATGGCGTCGAAGGCGCCGGCAAGGGCGAGACCGCCAACCTGCTCAACGCCTGGATGGACCCGCGCCATATCGAGACCCATGCCTTCCCCGCGCCGTCCGACGAAGAGCTTGAGCGTCCGCCGATGTGGCGCTTCTGGCGCGCCATGCCGCCCAGGGGCAAGATCGGCATCTTTGTCGGCAACTGGTACACCGACCCCATCGTCGCGCGCGTCAGCGGGCGCATCAAGAATGCCGCCCTGACCGTCGCCATCGACGACATCCTGCGCTTTGAAAAAATGCTCACCGACGAAGGTGTGTTGGTCCTCAAGTTCTGGTTTCACCTCTCGAAAAAGGCGCAGGAAAAGCGCCTCAAGTCGCTCGAAAAAGACCCCAAGACCCGCTGGCGCGTCACCAAGCGCGACTGGAAGCTGTTTGAAGACTACGACCACTATGTCGATGTCTCCGAGCATGTGCTGCGCGAAACCAGCACCGGCGCCGCACCCTGGACCGTGGTCGACGGCACCGACGAAAACTATCGCACCATCAGCGTCACGCGGCACCTGCTCGACACCGTGCGCGCCCGCCTGAAGCAGAAGGAGGACAAGCGGAAAAAGGCCTCCATTGCCCCCTTCGAGCGTTCGCTCGATGGCCGCGACCTGATCAACACCCTCGACCTCAAGCAGGCGCTGAGCAAGAAGAAATACGAAACCGAGCTCGAAAAGCTCGAAGCCCGGCTCAACCTGCTGGCGCGCGACCCGCGCTTCAAGTCGCAATCGCTGATCGCCGTGTTCGAGGGCAACGACGCCGCCGGCAAGGGCGGCTCGATCCGCCGCATTACCGGCTCGCTCGATGCGCGCTGGTACGACATTGTTCCCGTTGCCGCGCCGACCGAAGAAGAACGCGCCCACACCTACCTGTGGCGTTTCTGGCGCAACCTGCCGCGCCACGGCCGCATCAACATCTTTGACCGCTCGTGGTACGGCCGCGTGCTGGTGGAGCGTGTCGAGGGCTTCTGCTCCGAAGCCGACTGGATGCGCGCCTATTCCGAGATCAACGATTTCGAAAACCAGCTGCATCGCAACGGCACCATCGTCGTCAAGTTCTGGCTCGCCATCTCGGCCGAAGAACAACTCAAGCGCTTCAAGGAACGCGAAAAGACCCGCTTCAAGCGTTTCAAGATCACGCCGGAAGACTGGCGCAATCGCGACAAGTGGGACGCCTACGAAATGGCCGTCTGCGACATGGTCGATCGCACCTCGACCGAGATCGCACCGTGGACGCTGGTCGAGGCCAACGACAAGTACTTCGCCCGCATCAAGGTGATGAAGACCTTGTGCGACCGGCTGGAGGCGGGACTGAAGTAGTCCGGCTTCAGTAGGCCGCTTCCGCAATCGCCGCGTTTCCTGCATCCGGCGCTGTTATTATTGGCGGCGAATTTTTGGAGCCCGCCACGATGACTGTAGCCGCCAAGCCTGATCTGCTCGACCCCCATCACGACAACGGCAATGCCCGTCTCGTGGCCTGGGTGCGACAGGCTGCGCCCTACATCCACGCCTTTCGCGGCAAGACCTTTGTCATCGCCTTTGGCGGCGAGGTGCTGGAGAACAGCGACGAACTCGCACGCGCCCAGGCGCTGATCCACGACATCGCCCTGCTCGACAGCATGGGCATCCATCTGGTGCTGGTGCATGGCGCGCGGCCGCAGATCGATGCCGAGATGCGCGCCCGCAAGTTGAAGCCCCGCTTCCACAATGGCCTGCGCGTCACCGACGCTGCGGCGCTGGAGTGCGTCAAGCGCGCCATGGGCGTCACCCGCATCGAGATCGAGGCGCTGCTCTCGCAGGGCCTGCCCAATACGCCGATGGCCGGCGCCTTCCTGCGCGTCACCGGTGGCAACTTCATCACCGCGCGGCCGGTGGGCGTGGTGGACGGCATCGACTTCCAATACACCGGCGCCGTGCGCAAGATCATCGCCGAAGAAATCCAGGCCGATCTCGCGCAAGAAAACGTCGTGCTGATCACGCCCATCGGCGCATCGCCCACCGGCGAAATTTTCAACCTCGCGTGGGAAGAGGTCGCCGAAGCCGTCGCCGTGGCGGTGAAGGCCGACAAGCTGATCTATCTGTGCGACGCGCCGGGGCTGGTGGACAAGAAGGGCAAGCTGATCGATGCCATCACCGCCGAAGATGCCGCGCAGTTGCACAGCCGCAAGGTGCCGCAGTCGGCCGAGGCCACGCGCGTGCTGCCCGGTGCCGTGCGCGCCTGCCGCAACGGCGTGGGGCGCGTGCACTTCCTCGATCGCCGGGCCGATGGCGCGATGCTGATGGAGTTCTTTACCCGCGACGGCGTGGGCACCGTGATCACCCAGGCACCGCTGGCCGTGTTGCGCGAAGCCACGCACGACGATGTCGGCGCCGTGATGAACCTCATCGCCCCGCTGGAGGCCGATGGCACCCTGGTGCGCCGCGGCCGCGAACGGCTGGAGATGGAAATCAACCAGTTCTCGGTGGTGGAGCACGATGGCGTCATCGTCGGCTGTGCCGCGCTGTACCCCTTCGTCAAGGAAAAGGCGGCCGAGCTGGCCTGCCTCGCCGTGACGCCGGAATTTCGCCGCGCCGGCTATGGCGAGCAGTTGATGCTGCACATCGAAGCGCGGGCGCAAAAGCTCAAACTGAAAAAGCTCTTTGTGCTCACCACCAGAACGGCACACTGGTTTGTCGAGCGCGACTTCAACGACGTCGGCCTCGACCAGCTACCCGCGCCACGGCGCGACATGTACAACTTTCAGCGCCGCTCCAAGGTGCTGATGAAGTCGATTTGATTGTTTGAAAAGCCGCTTGGCCACAGAGGACACAGAGATCACAGAGAAAAACCGCCGGATTGACGGTTCTGCCGATACGACTGGGTTGATTGATGTTCTGTTCTGCCTTTCCTCTGTGGCTTAATTTTGTTTTTGAAATTGAAAGGATTCACATGGCACGCATGGTCAACTGCATCAAGCTCGGCACTGAAGCCGAAGGTCTCGATTTCGCGCCGATGCCCGGCGAGATCGGCAAGCGCATTTACGAAAACGTGTCGAAGGAAGCATGGCAGCAGTGGATCAAGCTGCAAACCATGCTGATCAACGAAAACCGCCTCAGCCTCGCCGATCCGCGCGCCCGGCAATATCTTTCCGAGCAGGTGTACAAGCACTTCTTCGGTGAAGGTGCCGACAACGCCACCGGCTTTGTACCGCCCAAAAGCTGACGCGGTTCCCGCGTGACGCGGGCAGGCAATAACCACAACAACAAGGAGATCAACAATGACAACAACCCTGCAGATCGTGGCTTACGCGGCAATCCTCACCTGGGTGTCGTTCATGATGGGCAGCACCTTCCGCAACCGGCTGTGGACGCCCGACGGCATGAAGGCCGGCATCGGCAGCCGCGACAAGCCCGCGCCGGCAACCCAGATGTCCGGCCGTGCTGATCGCGCCGCGACCAACACGCTTGAAAGTTTTGTCACCTTTGCCGCACTGGCGATTACCGCCCATGTGGCGGGGCTGGAAAGCGAGCAAGTGGTGCTGGCCGCGAAGATCTACCTTGTGGCGCGCCTCGCCTACCTGCCGGCCTATTACTTCGGCCTCAACCCCTGGCGCACCATCATCTGGTTTGTCAGCGTGTGCGCACAGGGCATGATCCTGGCCGCCATCCTTTAGGCAACCGTTGCAGTACTCCCTCTCCCTCGATGGGAGAGCGCCGGGGAGAGGGTGAGGAATCCACTACTCCCTCTCCCTAGATGTGAGAGGGTAAAAAAACCTGTACCCCCTCTCCCTTGATGGGAGAGGGCCGGGGAGAGGGTGAAGTCGTCCAACTGCCCCCACAGGTGGGGCAGGGCTTCACCGCACCATCGTCCTCACACCCTCTGCCGTCGCCAACAACAGCACATCCGCACCACTGCGCGCAAACAGGCCGTTGCACACCACGCCGGTAATCTGGTTCAGCTCCGTTTCGAGCGCCACCGCATCGGTGATCTGCAAGCCATGCACGTCGAGGATGATGTTGCCGTTGTCGGTGACAAAGCCTTCGCGCAGCTTCGGCTGCCCGCCCAGCTTGGCCAGTGCGCGCGCCACCTGCGCCCGCGCCATCGGGATCACTTCCACCGGCAGGGGGAACTTGCCCAGCGTCTTGACCAGCTTGCTCTGATCACACACGCAGATAAACGTGTTCGCCACCGCCGCGACAATCTTTTCGCGCGTCAGCGCGCCACCACCGCCCTTGATCATCTCCAGCCGGTCGTTGATCTCGTCCGCGCCATCCACATACACCGGCATCTCGGCCACATCGTTGAGGTCGAACACCTTGATGCCATGGTCGAGCAGGCGATTTTTCGTCGCCTCCGAGCTCGCCACCGTGCCCTTGATGCGGCTCTTGATCGTGGCCAGCTCGTCGATGAAGAAGTTCGCCGTCGAGCCGGTGCCAACACCGATGATCGCGCCGGGCGCGACATTGCTGGCCACGTAATTGCACGCGGCGCGCGCCACGGCTTGCTTGAGTTCGTCCTGGGTCATGTCGGGGTCTGGTATGTATTGCCTGAAGGAGCGGGAATTCTACAGGCGCAGTTTCGGTCTCATCGCATCATTGGTGACATCGCGCAGGCGACTGATGATGGGTATTCCCCTCTGGTTCAGGCTGTTAACGTATTTTCGTAACATGTAAAGAAAAGTGCTAAAGTCTTTACATGTCCAAAAAACATGTAAAGAATCCCGCGAATACTTTGCCTGACCGACTGCAGTCATTGCCGGTGTCGGCAGCCATTGTGCTGGAAACACCCACCGTGCTGCGCATGGCGGCGCGCGCGCACCGCGCATTGGCCGAGCTGAAAGGCGCTGCCGCGACGATTCCGAACGAATCCATCCTGATCGATACGCTGGCCCTGCAAGAGGCCAAAGACTCATCCGCGATTGAAGACATCATCACGACCGAAGACGATCTATTTCAGGGCGATGCCGTCTCGGGCCAGTTCCCCAGCGCTGCGGCGAAGGAAGTGCACCACTACGCAGCAGCACTCAAGATCGGGTTGGGTAAGGTACGCAAACAGAAATTTCTACGTCTTGCCGACGTGCTGGAGATTCAGGCAGCGCTGGAACAGAACCGCGCCGGCTTGCGCAAACTGCCCGGCACGGTCTTGAAGAACCAGCAGACTGGCGCCGTGGTGTATGAGCCGCCGCAAGACCCGGAAGAAATCAAGCGCCTCATGGCGAATTTTCTCGACCACTTCCATCTCGACGAGCCGGGCGATGCCGACCCGCTGGTGCGCATGGCCGTGTTGCACTACCAGTTCGAAAGTATCCATCCCTTTTACGATGGCAATGGCCGCACCGGCCGCATCTTGAACCTGCTGCATCTGGTGCTGCATGGCATGCTCGACCTGCCCGTGCTCTACCTCAGCCGCTACATCGTCCGCCACAAGCCCGACTACTATCGTCACCTGCAAGCCGTGCGTGAGGACGAGGCATGGGAATCATGGGTGCTCTACATGTTAAGTGCCGTGGAAGAAACGTCGCGCGAAACGCTCACCAAGGTGCAGGGCATTCGCGAACTGATGCAGACCACCAAGCAGCGCTTGCGCAGCGAATTGCCGAAGATATACAGCCAGGAACTGCTCAACAACCTGTTTCGCCACCCCTACACCAAGATCGAGTTCATCGAGCGTGACCTCGGTGTCTCTCGGCCGACGGCGACCAAGTATCTGGCAGCATTGGATGAGAGCGGCATCGTGCGCAAGACAAAAATGGGCCGCACCAACTTCTACATCAACGAGCCGCTGTTCGCGCTGTTGAGCAATTGATGCGCTTTTGCGCAATCAAAGCATTGGCGAGCAAACTTCACGGCCGCGCGGCGTAGGCCGCGTCGAACAGGGCTTCGAGCACCGGGTGCGTGGAATTGGTGCCACGCAGTGCATCCACCACCGACTTGGCCCAATCGAAATATTCGCGCCGCCGCGCCAGCGGCCAATCGGCGGGCGGGTTGCTGGCCAGGTCGCGCAGGTTGCAGGTCTTGTCGGCCAGCTTCACCAGCTTGGCCTCGTGGCTGGCATGTGCCGCATGCACGATCTGCAGGCGCTTACGCTCTGCCTTGGGCAGGGCCTTGTCGTCCGTCACCTCCATCACCACGGCCGCCACCTCCGGCCCG
>CANJXH010000092.1 GCA_947478755.1 Betaproteobacteria bacterium
CGTTGAAGCAGCTGAGTAATCCGAAAAGGGTATAAAGCTTTGTCCACCACGACCAAACCAACAGGAAAGTACGGCGATCTCTGGCGCCGTCTGTCGTTCCTGCTCGGCGCACTGGTCGTGTACCGCATCGGGGCACACATTCCGGTACCTGGCATTGACCCGACTCGCTTGGCTGAGTTGTTCCAGTCACAGCAAGGCGGCATTCTTGGCGTATTCAATCTGTTTTCCGGTGGGGCTCTCTCTCGCTTCACGATATTTGCGTTGGGCATCATGCCCTACATCTCTTCGTCAATCATCATGCAATTGATGGCGATTGCGATCCCGTCGCTTGAAGCGCTGAAGAAGGAAGGCGAAGCCGGGCGCAGAAAGATCACGCAGTACACCCGTTATGGCACGGTTGGTCTCGCGCTGTTCCAGGCAAGCGGCATCGCCATTGCGCTGGAGTCGCAAGCGGGACTGGTGCTTGATCCGGGGATGGTCTTCCGTGTCACCACCGTGGCGACACTCGTAACAGGCACACTTTTTCTGATGTGGCTTGGCGAACAAATTACCGAACGCGGTTTGGGTAATGGAATTTCGATCATCATCTTCGCAGGCATCGCAGCAGGCTTGCCAAATGCGTTGGGTGGCTTGGTTTCACTGGTGAACACAGGTGCCATGCATCCGGTAGTTGCGCTGCTGATATGCGTACTGGTAGCGGTCGTCACGGCATTTGTAGTGTTTGTCGAACGCGGGCAGCGCAAAATTCTGGTCAACTATGCCAAGCGGCAGGTTGGTAACAAGCTTTATGGCGGTCAAAGTTCCCATCTACCGCTCAAGCTCAACATGTCAGGCGTAATTCCGCCGATCTTTGCTTCATCAATCATCCTGTTTCCGGCGACGATTGCCCAGTGGTTCGGATCTTCCGACAAGGCTTATTGGCTCAAGGATTTTGCCGCCAAGCTTTCTCCTGGCCAACCGATCTACGTGATGCTGTATGCCGCAGCGATCGTTTTCTTTTGTTTCTTTTACACGGCGCTGGTGTTCAACTCTAAAGAGACGGCTGACAATCTGAAGAAAAGTGGCGCCTTTGTTCCGGGCATTCGCCCAGGCGAGCAAACATCACGCTACATCGACAAAATCCTGATGCGTCTGACGCTTGTGGGAGCTGTCTATATCACCGTCGTCTGCCTGATTCCCGAGTTCCTGATTCTGAAGTTCAACGTACCATTCTATTTCGGCGGTACCAGTTTGCTGATTATTGTGGTCGTAACCATGGACTTCTGGACTCAGGTGCTGACGTATTTGCAGTCGCATCAATATGAAAGCCTGTTGAAGAAGGCAAATTTCAAAGGTTCGGGTATCCCGACCCGTTAAGTAGCAAGGCAGTTTTCCCGGAGATTCATCATGAAAGTACTAGCTTCGGTTAAGTGTATTTGTCGTAAATGCAAGATCATCCGTCGCAACCGCGTGGTGAGGGTCATTTGTACTGATCCGCGTCACAAGCAGCGTCAGGGTTGATCAGGCACCCGTCGTCAGATATAATTTCCAGTTCCCCGAATTTCGGCCAAACAAGGCTGAATAACGAGTTCAAGGTATAAAAATGGCCCGTATTGCAGGCGTCAATATTCCGAATCACCAGCACACCGAGATCGCACTTACGTCGATCTATGGCGTTGGTCGCACGCGCGCGCAAAAAATTTGCGACGCTGCCGGGATCAAGCGTTCAACCAAGATAAAAGACCTCACCGACACCGAGATGGACAAGTTGCGTGAGGAAGTCGGCAAGTTCACCGTCGAAGGCGATTTGCGTCGCGAGGTGACGATGAATATCAAGCGCCTCATGGATCTTGGTTGCTACCGTGGTGTTCGTCACCGCCGTGGTTTGCCAGTGCGCGGCCAGCGCACGCGTACCAACGCTCGCACCCGTAAAGGTCCGCGCAAGGCAGTCGCGGCAGCGAAGAAATAAACAGGAATCGATATGGCTAAGACAGCAACCACCAAGATTCGCAAAAAAGTCAAGAAGAACGTGGCCGAGGGCATTGCCCACGTGCATGCCTCGTTCAACAACACCATCATTACCATCACGGACCGCCAAGGCAATGCTTTGTCTTGGGCCACTTCCGGCGGAGCTGGATTCAAGGGCTCACGCAAAAGCACGCCCTTCGCAGCCCAGGTCGCTGCTGAGGCTGCCGGCAAGGCCGCTCAGGAATGCGGTGTCAAGAACCTTGAAGTCCGCATCAAGGGTCCCGGCCCCGGCCGTGAGTCGGCTGTTCGCGCACTCAATTCGCTCGGCATGAAAATCACCAGCATCACTGATATCACGCCGATTCCCCATAACGGTTGCCGGCCGCCCAAGCGCCGTCGCATCTAAGGTCAAGGAGTAAATATGGCCCGTAATCTTGATCCCAAATGTCGTCAGTGCCGCCGCGAAGGCGAGAAGTTGTTCCTCAAGGGCGAGAAATGTTTTACTGACAAGTGCGCAGTAGAGCGTCGTGCCTATGCGCCTGGCCAACATGGCCAGAAGTCAGGCCAACGCCTCTCTGGCTATGGCCAGCAATTGCGCGAAAAGCAGAAAATTCGTCGTATCTACGGCATTCTTGAGCGTCAGTTCCGCAAGATTTTTGCAGAAGCGGAAAGCAAAAAAGGCCAAACCGGCGAGAACCTGCTCAAGCTGCTCGAGTGTCGCCTTGACACCGTTGTCTACCGCATGGGCTTCGGCGCCTCTCGTGCCGAGGCACGCCAAGTTGTTCGACATAACGGCGTACTTGTTAACGGCAAGCGCACAAATATTCCATCCTTCAACGTCAAGCCGGGCGATGTAGTTCAATTGTCCGATAGTGCCAAAGCACAGCTGCGCACCAAGGGTGCCCTGGAAGCCGCAGAATCACGCAGCTTCCCGCAGTGGATTGAAGTTGACGTCAAGGCCGGTAAGGGCACGTTCAAGTCGCTCCCCGCACGTGAAGATCTGTCAGCCTCAATCAACGAAGGCTTGGTAGTCGAACTGTATTCTCGTTAATCCCTAAAGCCCTGCGTCCAGCTTTAGCTGGGTCCGCAGGGTATTTTATTTTTTTGAAGGAATGCAGATGCAAAGCAATTCACTTCTGAAGCCACGCATCATTGATGTCCAGACTCTTTCGCCGGTTCACGCCCGCGTAGTGATGGAACCCTTTGAACGCGGCTACGGCCACACTCTCGGCAATTCACTGCGCCGTATTCTCCTTTCGTCAATGCCGGGTACGGCCCCGACCGAGGTGTCTATCTCGGGCGTGTTGCACGAATATTCGACTGTCGATGGAGTCCGGGAAGATGTCGTTGACATCCTGCTCAACCTCAAGGGCGTCGTACTCAAGTTGCACAATCGCGCAGAAGCCACATTGACCCTGGCCAAGAGCGGCGAAGGGGTTGTGACTGCTGCTGATATCGAAACTTCGCATGATGTCGAGATCATCAATCCCGATCATGTGATTGCGCATATCGCTGCTGGCGGCAAACTTGAAATGCAGATCAAGGTCGAGACCGGCCGCGGTTATGTGCCTGCCAACGTACGTGCCATCAACAAGGATGAAGCCAAGACCATTGGCCGCATTTTGATGGATGCCTCGTTCAGCCCAGTTCGTCGTGTTAGCTATCAGGTTGAGTCCGCTCGCGTTGAGCAACGGACCGATCTCGACAAGTTGATCATTGATCTCGAAACCAACGGTGCCATCGACCCGGAAGAAGCCATTCGCTATTCCGCACGCGTACTTATGGATCAACTTTCAGTATTTGCTGATCTGGAAGACACGAATGTTGTGCCAGTCGAGCAGAAGCAGATGCCCGTTGCTCCCGAACTCATGCGTCCGGTGGATGATCTTGAATTGACTGTGCGATCGGCAAATTGCCTCAAGGCAGAGAATATCTATTACATCGGCGATCTGATTCAGAGGACCGAAACAGAATTGCTGAAAACGCCGAATCTGGGCCGCAAATCGCTTAACGAGATCAAGGAAGTTCTTGCATCTCGCGGCTTGAGCTTGGGTATGAAACTCGAAAACTGGCCCCCCGCTGGTCTAGAGAAGTTGGGATAAACCACAACTCTTCAATAACGATTAACGGGCCGTTTGCCGCAATTCATCCAAAGCGACGGCCCGACAAACAAGAGGGAATATCATGCGTCACGGAAATGGACCTAGAAAGCTAAATCGTACTTCTTCACATCGCTCGGCGATGTTTCGCAACATGGCAAATTCGCTGTTGCGCCACGAAGCAATCAAGACCACGTTGCCCAAAGCGAAAGAATTGCGCCGCGTCGTTGAACCGCTGATCACGCTTGGCAAGTCGCCCAGTTTGGCAAATCGCCGTCTGGCGTTTGACCGTCTTCGGGATCGCGAGATGGTCGTCAAGTTGTTCGATGAAATTGGCCCGCGTTTTTCCAAGCGCAATGGTGGCTACCTGCGTATTCTCAAAATGGGCTTCCGCATTGGCGACAATGCGCCAATGGCCCATGTTGAAATGCTGGATCGCCCTGAAGGTTCAACGGCAGAGGCTGTAAGCGCTGAATAAAGCCACACTTTTACAAAGCATAAAAAAGGCCGGAAGAGTTACTCTTCCGGCCTTTTGCATTGAGCGATGCTGTGGACTCAGGTCCGGATTTGCCTGAATAGCAGCGCCAATACAGCAAGCAAGGCCAGCCCGACAAATGCGGCCAAGGACCAATCAACTATTGACAGCCCGAATAGTGACCATGTGTCGTCAGAACAAAGGCCTTCTGCCTTGAACAATATGGGGAGCAGATTCCCCAACCATGCGACCAACCTTTCCCACCAGGACGAACCATCGCCGCACGTGGCCGTAAAGGGGTGCAGCTGCAAATATTTTTGATACCCGGCGACACCCGCTCCGCCGGCGCTGACGGCAAAAACCGCAATGGCCGAAGCAATGGTCAGCTGCCTCGATCGGTACCAAATCAAACCGCCCAAGGCTGCCAGCGAGACCATGAGATACAGCAGGCGCTGGACAATGCAAAGCGGACAAGCCGCTACGTGATAGAACGTCGTCAGGATCGCCCCGAATCCGAGCAGCAATAACGGTACGACGAAGGCAGTCGCAAACAGCAGGCGTGGAAATGACCTACGCTGGTTCACTAGGCGCTCTTGACAGGGATAACGTGCAGTCCGCATTCCTTGCCGGTTGGATCTTCCCACCACCACCGTCCGGAGCGCACGTGCTCTCCAGGCGCCACCGCACGCGTGCAGGGTGCGCAGCCAATACTGGGGTAACCCTTGTCGTGCAGTCGGTTGTAGGGCACATCACGCGTCTTGATGTACGCCCAAACCTCGGCCTCCGTCCATCCCGTGAGCGGATTGAATTTCTCCAGGTTGTTCCCTGCATCAAACATCTGCAATGGAAGCTCGGCGCGTGTTTCCGATTGCTCGGCGCGCATTCCGGTAATCCACGCCTTCTTTCCCCCCAAAGCGCGCTTCAGAGGCTCAACCTTGCGCGCGTGGCAGCAAGCCTTTCGCAGCTCGACCGACTCGTAGAAACCATTAATGCCGTGTTCCCGGACAAATGACTCAACCAGATCGTTGCGGGGAAAATAGAACTTCAATGTCAAACCGTAGTGACGTTTCAGTCGCTGCATCAGGTCGTACGTCTCGACCGGAAGGCGGCCAGTGTCCAGCGAAAATATTTCAATGGGCAGTTTTTTGCGCACAATCAGGTCAGTCAGGACCATATCCTCGACTCCCAGACTGTTGGCAAGCGTTGCCGGCGAATAGTCATCTGCAATGGTTTGCAGAAGTCTGGTCGCCAACTCGACTTGCCGATCAACTGTCGCAAGGAGTTCTACATTGTTCAGATCAACTTCCATTTTGTCTTTCGTCAGCGGCAATGCGATTGACACGCGCAAACAATGGCTGTGTCTGTGCGACTGAGCCCTGATAGGTCACACTGTAGTCATTAAGAGCCTGCAACGCATCCGATATGGAGCGGTCAGGCCGAACTGAAAACGCATCAAAGCCCACTCGCGCGAGATAAAACATCTGATCGCGAAGGACATCTCCGATAGCGCGCAGTTCGCCCTGATAGCCGTAACGTGTTCTCAACAGCGCAGCAGTCGAATAACCTCGTCCAACTGCGAACTTCGGGAAATCGACCGCAACCACCTTGAACAAGTGCAAATCCTGGGCAACAAGCTCGGGTTCGTCTGTGTCACTCAGCCAGACGCCTACCTCGCCACGACTGATCAGCTCATCGCGACGGGATAGCCACATGGACAATGGAACGATCAGCTTTCCCTGCGGCAATGCCATGTCGACAGACTTGCCTTCGTCGAGGCGCACTACTACCCAGTCGTCCGTCACAATGGCACGGTCTTTGATGATCTCAGGCATTGGCTACCTTTCTCTCAGCCACACGCCCACCACGCGTGCGTTCGCCATAAACGGCCTTTTGAAACAGCTCCAAGCCAAGGCGTTCGACAACATCGATGAACAACTCATCGACATGCCGCTGGGCAAGATAGACCGATATCAATTTCTCAATAACGTCCGGAACATCGGCTGCAGCAAACGAGGGGCCAATTACCTTGCCCAGGCTGGCCGACAAACCTTGCTGTCCACCAATGGAAATCTGGTACCACTCCTCATCATGCTTGTCGACACCAAGAATCCCGATGTGGCCGACATGGTGATGACCGCAGGAGTTCATGCAGCCGGAGATGTTGATTTCGATATTGCCAATATCGTGCTGGTAATCGAGGTCCTCGAAGCGGGTCTGGATCGCCGCTGCAATCGGGATTGACTTTGCATTGGCCAAGTCGCAAAAGTCGCCACCGGGGCAGCAGATGATGTCGTTGATGAGCCCGATGGTCGGCGTTGCCAGGCCGGCATCACGCGCTTTTTGCCAGACCTCGAACAGATCGGACTGCGCCACGTCCGACAGCACAAGATTCTGTTCGTGCGTCACACGCAATTCGCCAAAGCTGTACTGGTCAGCCAGGCTGGCTACGAAATCCATTTGATCGGCGGTGCAGTCTCCTGGCGCCAACCCTGGCTTTTTCAATGACAGCGTGACGGCCGCGTAACCCGGTACGCGGTGGGCGCGAACGTTGCGTTCGACCCATTTTGCAAACGGCGTGTTGTCCTTCTTGCTCTTTTCGAATCCGGCATCAACCGCAGCCAGATTGGCATAGGGCGGTGCCTTGAAGTGCGCAGCCACGCGATCATATTCGGCCTGGGTGATCGTGGTCGGGCCATCCTTGATATGGGCCCATTCGGCTTCCACCTGTTGCGCGAACTTTTCCGGGCCGATCGCATTTACCAGAATCTTGATACGTGCCTTGTAGGGATTGTCACGACGGCCGTAACGGTTGTAGATGCGAAGGATCGCATCGCAATAGCTCAGGATATGCTGCCAGGGCAGGAACTCACGAATCACCTTGCCGATGACGGGGGTTCGCCCCATGCCACCGCCGACGATCACGCGGAATCCTAGTTCGCCTTGTTGGTTTTTCAAGACGTGCAGCCCGATGTCGTGCAGGTACGTGACAGCGCGATCTTCGATGGCGCCGTTTACCGCAATCTTGAATTTGCGTGGAAGATAGGCGAACTCCGGGTGGAAAGTGCTCCACTGGCGCAGGATTTCGCACAAAGGTCGCGGATCGATCAGTTCATCCGTGGCGATACCGGCATAGGGATCGGTAGTGATGTTGCGGATGCAGTTGCCACTGGTCTGGATGGCGTGCATTTCGACCTCTGCCAGTTCTTCCAGAATGTCCGGCACACGCGCCACTTCCGGCCAATTGAGTTGCAGGTTCTGCCGGGTGGTGAAGTGACCATATCCGCGATCATACTTGCGCGAAATGGATGCAAGGCGACGCAATTGTTTGCTCGCAAGCAAGCCATATGGCACGGCAATTCGCAGCATTGGCGCATGGCGCTGGATGTAAAGCCCGTTCTGCAATCGCAACGGCCGATATTCATCTTCCGACAATTGCCCTGCGAAGTAGCGGCGCGTTTGATCCTTGAACTGCGCAGCGCGTTCACGAACAATCTGTCGGTCATATTCATCGTACTGATACATGTGTAGTCCTGATTAGAAAACGATCAGCTTGGTTCCCACCAATATCAGCATCAGCGCCAACAAAGGACGCAGAACTTTTTCCGGCACATGAGAGGAGAGGTGGCTGCCGATATAGATACCAGGCAGCGAACCAACCAGCAGGGAGGCAAGCAGTTGCCAGTTTACGCTACCCAGCATCCAATGGCCAATGCCCGCGACGAGAGTAAGGGGAACAGCATGTGCCAGATCGGACCCGACGATGCGGATCGCCGGCAGCCGCGGGTATAGAAAAAACAGAGCCGTCACACCCAAAGCGCCAGCACCGACCGACGACAGCGACACCAGGCAACCCAGCACTGCACCGGTGATTACGGTGTAGACCGGGTGATGCACAGCGTCCGGATCGTGGGATGTCGAAAAGCTGCGAATCTGGTTGCGGAACAGAAGCGAGATGGCCGTGAGCAACAGCGCGATGCCGAGCGCGAACGTAATCGTTTTGCTTGCGCCACCCAGACCACCGGGAGCGAATTGATGGACAGTAAACAAGGTAATTGCGGCGGCCGGCAGACTTCCGCTGGCAAGCAATCGGACTATTCGCCAATCCACATGGCCTTTGCGGGCATGGACAACGGTTCCGCCCGACTTGGTGATGGCCGCGTAGAGCAAGTCCGTTCCCACGGCCGTCGCCGGGTGGATACCAAACAGCAGAACCAGAAGAGGGGTCATGAGTGAGCCCCCCCCGACACCTGTCAGACCGACTATTCCTCCCACAACGAAGCCGGAAATCGATTGAGCGAAATCTATGACCATTGTTTTTGTGTCGCTTGAAAAGGATGAGGGCGAATAGTAAAGGCCACCCTTAATTCCACAAAAGACTTTCTGGTTACTTTTAAATACCAAAAACGTCTTTGAAACACAATAATCGTTAAGCTATTGTTTTATCGCTTGTTAACCGATCGTCTCGTGATTGCTCTGCTGTTGCTGCTGAAGTGCCCACATCTGGGCGTAGGCTCCGTTTTTTTCCAAAAGCTCGTGGTGCTTTCCTTGCTCAACGACGCATCCGCTGTCGAGCACAAGAATCATGTCGGCATTCATCACGGTGGAAAGGCGGTGTGCAATCAGCAGCGTTGTCCGGCCGACCGCCACTTCCTCCAGTTCGGCCTGAATCGCTTTTTCCGTCTTTGAATCGAGCGCGGAAGTGGCTTCGTCGAAAATCAATATCGGCGGGTTCTTCAGCAGGGCTCGGGCGATAGCAACGCGCTGCTTTTCGCCGCCAGAAAGTTTCAGTCCGCGTTCGCCAACGCGGGTTTCGTAGCCATCGGGTAGCCGCTCAATGAACCCATGCAAATGCGCCGAATGGGCAGCCGCGATGACCTCGTCGCGAGTCGCCGTCGGGCGGCCATACTGGATGTTGTAGAAAATCGTGTCGTTGAACAGCACAGTGTCCTGCGGCACGATGCCTATCGCGGCGCGCAGTGACGCCTGCGTCAATTGCGGCAGCGCAAGGCCGTTGACCCGGATGCAACCTTCCTGCACATCGTAAAAACGGTACAACAGACGTGCCAGCGTACTCTTGCCGGAACCGCTGTGCCCCACCACAGCAACCGTGTGTCCCGCCGGAATTTCAAAATTGACATCAAGCAATATCTTGCGGCGGCTTTCGTAATGAAAGCCGACATGTTCGAACTTGACCGAGCAAGGCCCTGATTCAAGTGGAAGCGCATCCGGTGCATCCTGTATTTCGCGATTTTCCGCCAGCAGTTCGAACAGTTTTTCGATATCCGTCAGCGCCTGACGAATTTCGCGGTAGAGCACACCCAGGAAATTGAGCGGCATGTAGAGCTGGATCATGAAGGCGTTCACCAGCACGATATCTCCTACGGTCATCGCGCCGCTGGCCACGCCATCAGCCGCCTGCCACATCATCAACGACACGCCGCTGGCGATGATCGCTGCCTGACCGAGATTGAGGTAAGACAAGGATATCTGGCTGCGCACCTGGGCCTTTTCCCACTTGGCCAGTTGCAGGTCGTAGCGGTCTTTCTCCCATGTCTCGTTGTTGAAGTACTTGACCGTTTCGTAGTTGATCAGGCTGTCGATCGCGCTGACGTTTGCCGCCGAGTCGAGTTCATTGACCTGTCTGCGCAGGGCGGTACGCCAGTTCGATACCGAGATGGTGAACACGACGTAGGCAAGCAGCGTTGACGCCGTTATCAAGGCAAAGCGTCCGGGATAACGCGCTATCAGGATGCCCATCACCAGCGTTACTTCGATGATTGTCGGCAGGATCGAATAGATCGAATAACTGATCAGCGAACTGATCGCCCGCGTGCCGCGCTCGATGTCCCGGGTCAGTCCGCCGGTCTGGCGTTCCAGATGGAAACGCAGGCTGAGTGCATGCAGGTGTTCAAAAACCTTGAGCGCGATGGCGCGCACTGCACGTTGCGTCACACGGGCGAAAACGATTTCACGCAACTCGGTGAAAACGGATGATGAAAACCGCAATGTGCCGTAGGCCGCAAGCAGGCCCAACGGTACCAGCATCATCGCCTGCTGCCGGGGAATGGACAGGGCGTCAATCAGGTCCTTGAACACCAGCGGCACGGCCACATTCGCCAGCTTGGCGCCAATCAGGCAGGCCAGAGCAAAAATGACCCGCGCCTTCCATTCCCACAGATAGGGCAGCAGCTGTTTTACGGTTTGCCAGTCGTGTCGTTGTTTCGGCGGCGTGTTGCCGGGGACAATGTCGGTAGAGGATGATCTGCGCATCGTTCGAGTGTATCAGCTGGTCTGCAACAGTCCGCCGCGAAAAATTCGCTACACTGTCCTCACCCCAATTCAATATTTCAGGATACCGACATGAGCGAGCCAATCAAGCTTCCCGACCGGCAACCCGTCCTCAGGGTGATGCCGATGCCAGCCGACATCAATGCATCGGGCGACGTATTCGGCGGCTGGGTAATGGCGCAGATCGACATCGCCGGCGGCATTCCGGCAGTACGGCGAGCGCATGGCCGTATTGCCACGGTGGCCGTCAACGCCTTGCAGTTTCGCCAACCAGTCGCCGTCGGCGACTTGCTCAGCTTCTATGCCGACGTGGTCAAGGTCGGCAAGACGTCCATTACCGTGGATGTACAGGTTTATGCCGAGCGCACGCCAGAGAACCCGACCGTGGTCAAGGTGACAGAAGCACAGCTGACCTATGTGGCCACCGACGCTCATGGCAACAAGCGGCCGCTGCCGCCCGAGTACTGACGCGCTACAGCGCTGCCAGTCGCGCATTCGCCTGATGCAGGCGGGTGCTGATGACTTCGAGGAAAGATTGATAGAAGTGCATGCGACATGCGTCCGACGCATGTCGCAGCGCATC
>CANJXH010000093.1 GCA_947478755.1 Betaproteobacteria bacterium
ATGGTCTTCTCGCTGATTCTGCTTGCGCCCAGCTGGGGCGGCATGATCAACGGCATCATGACGCTGTCGGGCGCTTGGCACAAGCTGCGCACCGATCCGATCCTGAAGTTCATGATCACCTCGCTGTCGTTTTACGGCATGTCGACCTTTGAAGGCCCGATGATGTCGATAAAGACCGTGAATGCGCTGTCCCACTACACCGACTGGACCATTGGCCACGTGCATTCCGGCGCTCTGGGTTGGGTCGGCTTCATCTCGATCGGCGCGATCTACTACCTGATCCCGCGTCTGTTCGGCAAGGAGAAAATGTTCTCGATCAAGCTGATTGAATGGCACTTCTGGATCGCCACCATCGGCATCGTGCTCTATATCGCGGCGATGTGGATCTCGGGTGTGATGCAGGGCCTGATGTGGCGTGCCACGAATGTGGATGGCACCTTGACCTACTCGTTTGTCGAGTCAGTGAAAGCGACCTACCCCTTCTATGGCGTGCGCCTGCTTGGCGGCCTGATGTATCTGTCCGGCATGCTGATCATGGCCTATAACGTGGCCCGTACCATCGCTGGTGGCAAGGCTTACAACGCGCCTGTTGTCCTTCCTGCTGCCCACGTTGCTTGATATCTGGAGCTGATAAATGTCTTTCACACACGAAAAAATCGAAACCAACGTCGGCTGGCTGATGTTGTTTGCCTTCCTGGTGGTCACGGTCGGTGGCTTGGTCGAAATCCTGCCGCTGTTCTTCCAGAAATCGACCACGACGCCCCTCAACGAACTGGTCAAGCCTTATGACCCGGTCCGTCTCGCGGGACGCGATATCTATCTGCGCGAAGGCTGCTACAACTGCCATTCGCAAATGATCCGTCCGTTCCGCGCCGAAACCGAGCGTTACGGTCACTATTCGGTCGCCGGCGAGTTTGTGTACGACCACCCGTTCCAGTGGGGCTCAAAACGTACCGGTCCTGATCTGGCGCGTGTTGGCGGTCGTTATTCCGACCAATGGCATCGCATTCACCTTCTCAATCCGCGTGACGTGGTGCCGGAATCGAACATGCCGGCTTATTCCTGGCTGGATCGGCCGGTTGACGCCAGCACCATTGATCTCAAGATGGCTGCCTTGCGCAAGGTTGGGGTGCCCTACAGCGATGAAGAGATTGCCGGCGCGAAAAAGGCGCTTGAAGGCAAGACCGAAATTGACGTGCTGATTGCCTACCTGCAAGGGATGGGCACCGCACTGAAACAGACGAGGTAAGCCATGGACGTCAACGACATGCGTGCACTGATTACGGTACTTACCTTCATCGCCTTCATCGCCATCGTTCTCTGGGCCTGGTCGGGCAAGCGGCGTCAGGACTTCGACGAAGCCGCCCGCATGGCGCTGGACGACGACAAGCCCTCCATCCGAATCAATTAAGGAAGCATCATGGACTTCAACAACACAAGTGATTTCGTCAGCAGCGGGTGGGGGATCTACGTCTCCGTCATCACGCTCGTCAGCATCGTGGCTTGTGCCGTGTTTCTCTGGGTGCAGAGCGCGGCCAAAATCAATCCGGGCAAGACCACCGGCCACGAATGGGATGAAGATCTGGCGGAGTACAACAATCCGCTTCCCAGCTGGTGGCGCTGGCTGTTTTACCTGACGGTCGCCTTTTCCCTCGGCTATCTGGCCCTGTATCCCGGCCTCGGTACCAACAAGGGTGCCTGGGCATGGAGTGCGCGTGGCCAGTTTGATCAGGAAAGTGCAGCTGCCGAAGCCCAATTCAACAAGGCCTACGGCGATCTGCTCAAGCAGGACATCGCCACAGTGGCCAAAAACGATGCAGCACGCGAAGCTGGCCAGCATTTGTTCCTGACCTATTGCATCCAGTGTCATGGTTCGGACGCAAAAGGCGGACCCAGCTTTCCCAATTTGACCGACAAGGACTGGCTCTGGGGTGGTACGCCTGACAAGATCAAGGAAACCATTACGCTTGGCCGCACGGCGATGATGCCTGCCAAGGGCGTGAAACCGGACATGACCGACGAGCAGATCAAGGATGTCGCCAACTATGTGCGCTCCCTGTCCGGTCTGGCGGCAGATGGCAGTCGTGCGCAGCGCGGCAAGGATGTATTTGCCGTCGCCTGCCTGGCGTGCCATGGCGCCGAGGGCAAGGGCACAGTCGGCCTGGCCCCGAACCTGACCGACAAGACCTGGCTGTATGGCAGTTCGGAAGCCACCATCATCGAGACTATTACCAAGGGTCGCCAGAATCACATGCCTGCTTTCGGCGATTTCCTTGGCGATGCCAAAGTGCATTTGCTGGCGGCCTACGTCTATGGTCTGGGCGGTGGCGAACCAGCAACGCCGGTGCCAGCAGCAGTACCGGCAGCAACGGAGTAGTCGTAAAAGATTCATCCCAACCCGCCAGAACGGCAATACGTTCTGGCGGCATTGCAGTACCAAAATAAGATCGATATGAGCACCCCACCGGCAACACCTGACGTTGCGGCTTCGCTCTACGAAGTCCGCCAGAAAATTTATCCTCGCGCCGTACATGGCTGGTTTGCCACATGGCGCTGGTTGTTTGTCATTGGCACGCAAGCCGTGTTCTACGGGCTTTGCTGGTTGCCCTGGAACGGGCGCCAGGCGGTGTTGTTTGATCTGGCCGCCCGCAAGTTCTACATCTTCGGTCTGGTGTTCTGGCCGCAGGATGTTTTCTTCCTGACGGTACTGTTGATCATCAGTGCCTATTCCCTCTTCCTGTTCACTGCCATTGGTGGCCGTCTCTGGTGCGGTTATGCCTGTCCACAGACGGTTTATACCGAGATGTTCATCTGGGTCGAGCGCCTGATTGAGGGCGACCGCTCAGCGCAAATCCGGCTTGACAAGGCACCACTCGGGGCCAACAAGATTGCCCGCAAGCTTGCCAAGCATGCCGTATGGCTGGGTGGCTCATTCTGGACGGGCTTTACCTTTGTCGGCTATTTCACGCCGATCAAGACCCTGTCGTTTGAAGTCGTGACCATGTCACTGGGCGGCTGGGAAGTGTTCTGGATACTGTTCTACAGCTTTGCCACCTACGGCAACGCCGGCTGGATGCGCGAACAGGTCTGCAAGTACATGTGTCCCTATGCCCGCTTTCAGGGCGTGATGTTCGATCCTGATACGTTGACGGTGACCTATGACGTTGATCGCGGAGAGCCGCGTGGCTCGCGCTCGCGCAAGGACGACCACCGTGCCGACGGCAAGGGCGATTGCGTCGATTGCGGCATCTGTGTGCAGGTGTGCCCGACCGGCATCGACATACGCAAGGGCCTGCAGTATGAATGCATCGGTTGCTCGGCTTGTATTGACGGCTGCAATCAGGTGATGGACAAGGTGGGCTACCCGCGTGGCCTCATCCGCTATTCCACTCAGCATGCGCTCAAGGAACATTGGGGCTGGCGACAGATGCTGACCCATATCGTACGGCCTCGCATCATCATCTACACGGTCATACTCGGCGTGATCGTTCTGGCATTCGTCTGGGGCCTCGGCCACAAATCAACCTTGCGCGTGGACGTCATTCGTGATCGAGGCACGCTGGCACGGGAAGTGGAAGACGAGCAGATCGAAAACGTTTTCCGCCTGCAGGTGATGAACGTCTCGGAACAGCCGCAGCGCTACACGATGTCAGTTTCCGGGATTGAGTCGATTGCCATCAATGGCCCGACCGAGATCGAGGTTCCGGCGGCCACCACCAAGAGTGTGTCGGTGGCAGTGCGGGTTCCCGAGCATTCAGCCAAAAAGGGCACCAATACCATCTACTTTGATGTGCGTTCCCTGTCCGATGACAAGGTGTCGGTCCATGAAAAAGCCCGGT
The DNA here is from genome assembly GCA_947478755.1 of Betaproteobacteria bacterium. Taxonomy (GTDB): domain Bacteria; phylum Pseudomonadota; class Gammaproteobacteria; order Burkholderiales; family Rhodocyclaceae; genus Georgfuchsia. The sequence goes on from CANJXH010000093.1 coordinate 3,840, forward strand.
TCCTCAGGCCATGAGCCGGATTGAAGACAACGGTCCCTGGTTTCGCCAGCGCTGGCCATGGCTATTGGCCAGCGGCCCTTTGCTGGTAGTGGTTGCCAGCATTGTCAGCGCATGGATTGCGATCAGGAGCAGCGACGGCTTGGTGAGCGACGACTATTACCGGGAAGGCCTTGCTGCCCAGGAAACGCTTTCCCGCAGCAGCAAGGCAACGGCGATCGGAATGGTTGCCCATGTCAAGGTGACGGCGTCGAGTTTGAGCGTCAGGCTCAATGCCAAGGCCCCGGACTTTCAGTTTCCGGCGACCTTGAAAGTAACGGTTTCGCACCCTACGCGTGCCGGACTGGACCAAACAAAGTCATTGTCGCGGGTCGGAGGCGTCTATACCGGCAGTTTTCGGCTCCCTGCTGCGGGGCATTGGCTGATCCTGATAGAGGATGGCCAAAATAACTGGCGGGTGATGGGCAGCGTTGTGTTGCCGACTCAAGGTGAATTTACAATAGGGGAACCAGACGTCAAAGAGGCAGACCACAAATAGGCTGTCTGGACTGAACGGTCCGCAGCACAACACAACAGGAGGATGGACTATGAAAAGCTGGATGGTGGTTTTGTGGCCTTCGTTCCTTATGGCTGGGGTTGCTGAAGGCGTATTTTTTTCGTTGGTGAATCCGCAGGAGCTCTATCTGCTGGGCGAGGTTGTGGATTACCCCCCGCTCGCCGCCTATTCCATTGGGTTTCTTGCGTTCTGGGCGCTTTGTTCGGCCTCAAGCTGGCTTACCTGTGCCATGCATACCAATGCGGAAGCAGTCAATCATTTGCCACCGCACCACGGCGTTCATCAGTAACCGGTGACCCTGCTGGGTACTGCTCAGCAGTTTGCCTGCCGCGACAGCATTTTCTTCATGCCGTCAATGTCGACGATCTGGATGTGTTTTTGCTGGACGTTGACCAGCCCGCTTTCCTGAAAGGCAGACAGGGCGCGGCTGACGGTTTCAAGTTTCAGACCCAGGTATGAGCCGATTTCTTCGCGTGTCATGCGCAAATGAAAGTCAGTAGGCGAGTAGCCACGGGCAGTAAAGCGTTGCGACAGGTTAAGCAGGAAGGCGGCAAGACGCTCCTCCGCACGCATGCTGCCCAGCAACATCATCACGCCCTGGTCACGCACGATCTCGCGGCTCATGACCTTGTAGAAGTGGTGTTGCAAGGCACGGATTTCCTGTTGCAGTTGTTCCAGCATGGCGTAGGGAATGCCGCATACCTCGCTGTCCTCCAGGGCCACGGCATTGCAGGTATGGGCCTCATTGCTGATGCCATCCATGCCCATGATCTCGCCCGCCATCAGGAAGCCGGTCACCTGCTCGCGACCGTCTTCCAGCAGCAAGTCGGTCTTGAAAAATCCGGTACGTATGGCGTAGATCGCTTCAAACGGATCGCCGGCGCGGTACAGGCTTTGCCCGCGCTTGACCTTGCGCCGGCCACCGACCAAGGCATCCAGTTTCGAGAATTCCTGTTCGGTCAGACCCACGGGCAGGCAGAGCTCACGCAGGTTGCACTGGGAACAGGCGACTTTGATGTTGTTGAGACTGACTGATGCGGTCGGAGCATTCATGATGGCGAGCCCGGTTTGATCTGTATCAATGTAGGAAAGGCTTGACTACGGCATCTTGTGTTCCCGATGAGTGGCGCGCACACGGTGCAAAACAATTTTTCCGACGCGGTATTCGATCCAGCCTTGATTCAACGCTTTGACGTGAGCGGGCCGCGTTACACCTCGTACCCGACTGCTGATCGCTTTGTCGACGCGTTTGACGCGCATGCCTATCAGTCTTGGCTGACTCGGCGCACCGTGGGCGGCATCAATCGGGCGCTTTCATTATACGTTCACATCCCTTTTTGCGACACGGTGTGCTTCTACTGCGGGTGCAACAAGATCGTCACCGCCAACCATCGGCGCTCTGCCGAGTATGTTGGCTACCTGCAAAAGGAAATATCGCTGGTTTCCGACACGCTGGTCGGGCCGCACGAGGTAGTGCAGCTGCACTTCGGCGGTGGAACACCGACCTTCCTGTCGGACGAGGAGCTGACCCAGTTGATGGGGCACATTCGCCAGCATTTCCCATTCGCCAAACAGGGCGAATATTCGATCGAGATTGATCCGCGGACAGTAGACGCCAAGCGCATTGCACTTCTGGGCGAGCTTGGCTTCAACCGCATGAGCCTTGGTGTGCAGGACTTCACACCGGAAGTCCAGGTCGCTGTTAACCGTATCCAGAGCGTAGAGCAGACGAAAGTTGCGATCGATGCGGCAAGATCAGCAGGGTTCAAGTCAATATCGGTTGATCTGATCTACGGCCTGCCTTTGCAAAATGTCACCAGTTTTCGCGACTCGTTGCAGGAAGTGATCAAGCTCGCCCCCGACCGCATATCGCTCTATAACTATGCACATCTGCCGGGGCTCTTCAAATCGCAACGCAAAATCAGGGAAGAAGACATTCCGTCCGCCGATGTGAAGCTGTCGATCCTGCAATTTGCCATCGAGTGGCTGACCGAGGCAGGCTATGTCTATATCGGCATGGACCATTTTGCACGGCCCGGCGACGAACTGGCGGTAGCCCAGCGGCAAGGGCGCCTGCACCGCAACTTCCAGGGTTATTCGACCCACGCCGATACCGACCTGCTCGCTTTTGGTGTGTCATCCATTGGCAAGATCGGGCCTTGCTATTCGCAGAATTACCGCACGCTTGTCGACTACTACGACCGGCTTGACCGCAACCAGCTGCCAGTGATGCGGGGCATTGAAATGACGGCTGACGATTTGCTGCGGCGCTCGATCATTCAGGCCCTGATGTGCCATTTCGAAGTGTCGATCGAGTCGATCGAGATTGCACACCTGATCAACTTCCGTGAATATTTTTCCGCCGAACTGGAAGCATTGGCGGAGATGGAAAAGTCCGGGTTGATCGAAATTTCATCTCAGTGGATGACCGTATTGCCCCGCGGCCGGATGCTGGTGCGCGCGATTGCCATGGTGTTTGACAAGTACCTGCGCCACGATCGCGAAAGAAACCGCTATTCGCGGATTATCTAAGACATAAGTCCGGGTTTGGTTTATCGTGGCTTCCACGTAAACCACTGCGGTAACTGACGTGAGCAATTCCGGATTTCTTGCCGTATTCCTGATTGGCCTGCTGAGCGGCACCCATTGCGCCGGCATGTGCGGTGGCATTGTCTCGGCGATGTCGGTGCAGATGCCGAACCAGAAGCCAGCGTTTCCGATCCACCTCGCCTACAACGTCGGCCGTCTGAGCAGCTATACCGTCGCCGGTGCAATCATGGGGGCGCTGGGCAGCCTCGGGTTACTGCTCAACAATGCATTGCCGATCCAGATGGCGCTTTACGTCGCGGCCAACGTGATGCTGCTGGTGATGGGTTTGTATCTGCTTGGCGTTACCCGAATTGCCGTTTTCATCGAACGCGCAGGTAAATTGCTGTGGCAATACGTTCAACCCGTGACCAAACGATTTCTGCCGGTGCGCTCTGTCAAACAGGCTTTTCCGCTGGGCATGCTGTGGGGTTGGTTGCCCTGTGGTCTGGTCTATGGCGTGTTATCAGTGGCCCTGCTTTCCGGCTCCGCATGGCGCGGAGCGATGACCATGCTCGCCTTCGGGCTGGGAACACTACCCAATTTGCTGCTGGCGGGCATGCTCTTGGTGCGCTTTCGTCGACAAATGCAGGCCGCCTGGGTGCGTACGATTTCCGGTGCGCTGGTATTCGGCTTTGGTGTATTCGGCCTCGCCAATGCCACCACGCTCGGTGGGCGACTGTGGGAGGGCGTCGTCTGCCATGTCTGAAACACAAAATGTCGAGCTGGCCATCGAGGGCATGACCTGCGCCAATTGCGCAGCGAATATCCAGAAGGCACTGAACAAACTCGACGGCGTGGAAGCCGTGGTCAACTTCGCCAACGAAAAAGCCTACGCTCGCTATCAACCGGATCGAAATGGCGTCGATGCGCTGATTGCGGCGGTGGGTGGCACAGGGAGGTATAGAGCGGCAGTTTCCTCGGCCGCCACGCGCGACGACGAAAAGCGTGAGCGTGTTGCAGCCTATCGTCGCGAGCTGAAGGAGTTCGCCTTGTCCGCTGCCTTGACGCTGCCATTCATGGTTCAGATGCTGTTCATGTTTGGCAGCAGCGAGGGCCATCACGAATTGCTGCCGCGCTGGCTGCAGTGGACGCTGGCGACGCCAGTGCAATTCTGGGTGGGTCGGCGCTTTTATGTTGGAGCGTGGTACTCACTTAAAAGCGGGAGCGGCAACATGGATCTCCTCGTTGCCCTCGGCACCAGCATGGCTTGGTTGTTCAGTACCGTGGTGACAACGGCCAAGCTGCATCACGCCCACGTCTACTTCGAGGCATCGGCGACCGTCATCACGCTGGTGTTGCTGGGCAAGATTCTCGAAGCACGGGCGAAAGCCGGCACTTCTGCCGCCATTGAAACCTTGATCGGCCTGCAACCCCGTACAGCGTGGCGCGAGCGCGACGGCGAACTGGCGGAAGTGCCGGTATCAAGCCTGATTCCGGGCGACATATTGATTGTTCGGCCCGGCGAGAGCGTGCCCGTCGACGGCGAAGTCATGGAAGGCCATTCCTATCTCGACGAAGCCATGCTGACCGGCGAGAGCGTTCCGGTTGCCAAAGGCAGCGGTGACATGATTTATGCGGCAACGCTCAATGGAGCAGACATGCTCCGCTTCCGCGCTACCGGCGTCGGTCAGCAAACCATGCTGGCCAGCATCGTACGCTTGGTGGAGGCCGCGCAGGGCTCCCGCGCACCGGTACAAAGACTTGTGGATCAGGTGGCTGCCATTTTTGTGCCGACGGTGTGCGCCATTGCGGTGCTGACCTTTATTGGTGCCTGGTGGTTCAGCGGCGAATTCGCAACCGGAATGATCAACGCGGTCGGTGTGCTGGTCATCGCCTGCCCCTGTGCGCTTGGTCTGGCAACGCCAACGGCACTCATGGTGGGAACAGGGCTAGGAGCGCAGGATGGCATTCTCATCCGCAATGCCGAAGCACTCGAGCTTGCGCAAAAAATCGACATGCTTTGCGTGGACAAGACCGGCACCCTGACCGAAGGCCGCCCGGTCGTTACGGATGTGTTGACGATGGGCGTTACCGAGCAGGACTTGCTCCGGCTTGCTGCAAGCATCGAGCAAACCTCCAGTCATCCGCTCGCTGCCGCCATCGTCAGCCGTGCGCGCGATGCAGGGCTGGCGCTGACCAGTCCCGCCAACGTGGTTGCAGAACCTGGTCTTGGCATCAGAGGTGATGTGGAAGGCATGAAGGCAATGGTGGGTTCGCACGCATATCTTGCAAGAACGGGCATTCCCATCGATGAAGCCGCACTGGCAAAGTTGTACGCCGCTGCCTGCAGCGTGGTGCTGGTGGCACGGGATGGTGTCATGGTCGGCGCACTGGGCGTGCGTGACCCTTTGCGCGAGTCGTCGCGTCGAGCGATCAGCAGGCTGGCCGGGCTTGGGGTCGAGGTGGTGATGTTGACGGGCGACAATCACGCCACTGCTGCCGCCATTGCACGCGAGGCAGGCATCGCCCACTTTGAATCGGAGGCCATGCCTGGCGACAAGTCTGCAATCATTGAACGCTATCGCCAACAGGGGCGACGTGTCGGCATGGCTGGTGATGGCATCAATGATGCGCCGGCGCTGGCAGCAGCTTATGTAAGCTTTGCCATGGGGGCAGGCACCAGCGTTGCGATGGAAGCCGCCGATGTCACGCTGATGAAGAACGATCTCAACAGCGTAGCCGATGCGATATCGTTATCACGTGCAACGCTGAATAAAATCCGCCAGAATCTTTTTTTTGCTTTCATCTACAACATACTCGGCATTCCGCTGGCAGCGACAGGGATGCTGAGTCCGGTGGTTGCCGGCGCCGCCATGGCCGCAAGCTCAGTCTCCGTGGTCAGCAATTCCTTGCTCTTGCGGCGCTGGAGACCAGGCAAATGAGGCGGCGAGACATTGCACATTGATTGGATCGTAACAACATGAACATATTTACCCATCTCGAACGCCACAAGACCCATCGTATCGGCTGGTTGCGTGCTGCGGTGCTTGGTGCCAATGACGGGATAGTTTCCACTGCGAGCTTGGTACTGGGGGTGGCGGCGGCGGGTGCGACGGCGAGCAATATCCTGATCACCGGTGTTGCCGGTTTGGTGGCTGGTGCAATGTCAATGGCTGCGGGTGAGTATGTATCGGTAAGTTCCCAGGCAGACACTGAACGGGCGGATCTGGATCGCGAAAGATCCGAACTGGCGACCGATCCGGTGCATGAGCATGAAGAGCTGCGCGATATCTATGTCGGCCGCGGACTGGATGCGGAGCTGGCGACCCAGGTTGCGACGCAGTTGATGACCCACGACGCCTTGGGTGCACATGCGCGTGACGAACTGGGTATATCCGACGTGCTTGCCGCAAAGCCGGTGCAGGCAGCGATGGCGTCTGCGCTGACCTTTTCCATCGGCGCTGCGCTGCCGCTGCTGGTTGTTTATTTGGCACCAGCCGCGGTTCTGACGTGGGCGGTTGCGATCAACTCCCTCCTGTTTCTGGCCCTGCTTGGCGCGCTCGCGGGCCGAGCAGGTGGTTCTTCCGTCCTTGTCGCCGCGACCCGGGTGACGTTCTGGGGTGCGCTCGCAATGGCCATCACGTCGGGCGTTGGTGCAATATTCGGCGTCGCTGCCTGATCCGGGACGGCAAAACAGGCTTGCTTTATCGCAGGCCACCTTGGTGAATTCAGGCTGGAAAATGCTGTCAAAACGCCCGCTTTAAACCCCACAGAAATTTATTTTCAAATAGGCGTTTACTTGTTGGCAAAACACCCCCTATAATGCGCCCCCCGCGTTGATGCGGAGACTGATCCTGGTAAGTGAGAAGTAGGGGGTTAGGAGATCTTTAACAGTTCGGAACAATTGATAGGTGTAGGTGCTTGTTGAGCCTTTCAGAGGTGGCATTGAGTTTGCGTTTTGAAATCGAAGGGACGCAGATGCCGAGGGATTGAGAGCGAAAGCTTTTGATTTTGAGGCGAATCAGGCAACTGATTCTGGTGTCATCCGCAAAGAGTAAAAGCAAGGCACTTACACGAAAGCAACAAGACTGATTGGAGCGCGAGTTTCAATCGGACCTTGAAGATTCGTTTGAGTGAGTAACAAAATTAAGCAAGATTAAACTGAAGAGTTTGATCCTGGCTCAGATTGAACGCTGGCGGAATGCTTTACACATGCAAGTCGAGCGGCAGCGCGGGGCAACCTGGCGGCGAGCGGCGAACGGGTGAGTAATACATCGGAACGTACCCAATCGTGGGGGATAACTATCCGAAAGGATAGCTAATACCGCATAAGTCCTGAGGGAGAAAGCAGGGGATCGCAAGACCTTGCG
>CANJXH010000094.1 GCA_947478755.1 Betaproteobacteria bacterium
CTTCTGCTTCCTTTCTTAACTTTTCTTCAAGCTCACGTCGAACTTTGGCCTCCAACTCAAGGCGCAGCTTTTCCTCCGCCTCCTGTCGAGCCTTGGCCTCTTCTAGCAGACGCAATCTGGCCTTGGCTTCAGCCTCTTGTTTCGCCTGGGCAAGCTGTCTCGCCTTCTCTTCTGCTTCGAGTCGAGCCTTGTCTTCCTGTTCCCTTTTTGCCTTCTCTGCAGCTTCCCGTCTAGCTTTTTCCACTGCCTCCTGCTTTGCCTTTTGTTCGGCCTCAAGCTTTGCTTTGGCTAGCGCAAGTTGCCTTGCCTGTTCTGCGGCTGCTTGTTTAGCCCTTTCGGCTGCCAATTGATGATCTCTGGCCTGAGCCTCCAGTTTCGCCTTCTGTTCGGCTTCCTGTCGTGCCCTGGTTTCGGCTGCCAGCTTTGCCGTAGCTTCAGTCTTGCGCCTTTCGTCATCCCGGCCTGCTCCACCAACCGCAGAGATTACAGGAGGGGTTGGCACCGCAGCTGGCGCGGCCATGGCCGTAAAGTCGAGGTCGTCGCCCTCTTCCGACTCCTGAGGCACAGGGGCCTGTGGGGCCTGCACGGGCGCCACGGGAACTGCAGGGTTGGTTTCGCGGATATAGCCGGACTCAGCCATGGAGGTCAGTGCCTCGAGCAGATCCTTTTCGGAAACCTTGCGGACTCTGGCCTGTATTTCCTCCAAAGTGCTCTTCCCATCGATTTCCTTGAGAATCCCACGCTGGGCGCGCGGCAGATCACTGGATCCGCCAGATGCTTCGCGCAATCCCTTTGCTGTCTTGGAAAAGATGGTTCTGTTATCCATACTTGTTTCCCCGTCGAAATCAGGTGATCAGCGTTTTCCGCCAGCCAGTTTATGAGTCTATCCGATGCACGCCGAACTGCGAAGAAGTCAGCAAGCGCCACCAAGTAAAAAGGCCACGCATTGCGTGGCCTTTTTACAACCGCAACTACGACAGGATATTAGTCGTGCTCACCGAGAATGGATACGGTGATATTTGCAATCACGTCAGCATGCAACGCAACTTCGACCGCATTGTCGCCAATAGCCTTGAACGGGCCCAAGGGCAAACGAATCGCCGACTTCTCGATATCGAACCCTTGCGACTTCAGCGCGTCGGCAATATCGATATTGCCAACAGAACCGAACAAGCGCCCGTCGACGCCAGCCTTGCGGGTAATTTGTACCATCGTGCCTTCGATCTTGCCGGCCAGTGCCTGGGCACCGGCCAACTGTTCAGCCTGCGCCTTTTCAAGTTCAGCGCGTTTGGCTTCAAAGAACTTCTTGTTTTCTTCGGTAGCACGCTTGGCCTTGCCCTGCGGAATAAGGAAATTGCGGGCATAGCCGTCCTTGACCTTGACCACGTCGCCAAGGCCACCAAGGTTCACGACTTTTTCCATCAGAATGATTTGCATGTTCTTGGCTCCCGGTTATTCGTGATGAAGGTCGGTGAAAGGCATCAGCGCAAGATAACGTGCACGCTTGATGGCAGTCGACAGCTGGCGCTGATAACCAGTCTTGGTACCAGTGATACGTGCCGGCATGATCTTGCCATTTTCGGCGATGAAGTCCTTGAGGATTTCGATATCCTTGTAATCGACATATTCGATTTTTTCTGCGCTGAATCGGCAGAACTTGCGACGCTTGAACAGACCGCCACGGCCTTTGTCATCTTTGCGCTTGCCTGCAGCGCCTGCTTTAGTCTTGGGTTTGAAAGCCATTTTTGTTTCCTTCCAGAAATTCGATTTGATTGACGTGCAATACGAGCGTTCGGCTGTTGCGACTACGGGCAGAGAGAAATCCACCTAGGGTCATCCCGTCTCCGGGTTTGCTGTCAGCCATCAACAGCGCCATCTGACCCAACGCTACACAGGACATTTCACATTCGACCCGCCTCGGTAACCCCGCTTCCATTTGTTCGGAAGCATGGACCAAACGGAATTCGATGACGGGAATACCTGCGGGCGTGTACCGAGTCGAACCGCGTTCCAGCAACTGGCCCGATAACCGGAGCTCATTGCCGGACGGCGCGGACGGGGTTTCAGCCAGCCGCTACCTCCGCAGTTTCAACAGCAGCCGGCGCCTCGGTTTGAGGCGTCAAAGAACGGGACTTTTCTTCCTTCATCATCGGCGACGGCGTTACAACTGCCTTGTCCATCTTGATGACGAGGTGGCGAAGGACAGCATCATTGAACTTGAATGCATTCTCAAGTTCAGCCAAGGTAACCTGGTCAACCTCGATATTCATAAGCACATAATGCGCTTTGTGCACCTTCTGGATAGGGTAAGCCATCTGGCGGCGGCCCCAGTCTTCCAGGCGGTGAATGGCACCATTGCGGCTGGTGACGAGTGTCTTGTAACGCTCAATCATGGCTGGCACCTGTTCGGACTGATCCGGGTGCACAATGAATACAACTTCGTAATGTCGCATGCAATCTCCTTACGGTTAAAAGCCCCCCTCGATGCGGATAGGTGGAGCAAGGTGGAAAGGGCAATGATTCTACACAAAAAATACCGTTAATTCAATGGCTTTATGTATATCTTCCGACCGTGGAATTAAAGATGAAGACCAATCAGCCGTTGTTTCCATGATGATTGAGCATCCTTTCGACAATCCAAACGGCTGGGCGCTTTTTTTTGCAAGTGCCGAAATCCCGGTTTTACGCAGAACTGCCGAGGAATTGCGCCGATTGCACGAAGATGCCGAGCGCACTGACACCCGTATCATTGCCCAAGCCGTGATGCACGACCCCCTGCTTACATTGAGAGTTCTGCAGTACATCGAAGTACATCGCGGCGAACGTCAAGTTACCGATATCACGACGATCGAACGGGCTTTGGTCATGATCGGAATCGGTCCTTTTTTCCGGGATTTTGAAAATCTTCCGGTCGTTGAGGACCGCCTCAAAAATCATCCCAGGGCGATGATCGGCCTGATCAAGGTAATTACCCGGGCACGCAAGGCGGCATCATGGGCCTTCGACTGGGCGCTTATTCGCCACGACCTTGACTGCGACGAAGTTCGCCTGGCGGCATTGCTCCGTTACGTGAGCGAAATGTTGATGTGGTGCTTTGCTCCCACCTTGGCGTTGAATGCGCGAGCCATGCAAGAGCAGGACAGGCATTTGCGTACTTCAGCAATCCAGCAACAGGTATATCAGACTAGGCTTGATGACCTGCAACTGGAACTTGCGAAGCAATGGCATCTGCCTGAGTTGCTGACCACCTTGATGGATCCAGGCAAAGCTGACAACCATCGAGTCAAGAATGTAAAACTGGCATGCGATCTGGCGCGGCACTCAGCCAATGGATGGAATGACGAAGCATTGCCCGATGACTATGCGGCCATTTGTGAATTGCTTCACATCGAGCTGCCAAACCTGATGGAAAAACTGGATCTCGACCCCGAAACCGCCTTACCGGCAATCAACTAATAAAGCGCTTATCGTTCCCTAGACCAATCAAATTTCAATTTCCAGTCCCTCTCTGGACAACACAATTTCGGGACCTCCGTCTGCGCCAGGTTGTTGTTCAAGTGCCTCGGCAAAGACTCGCTCCAGTTCATCGTCGCTGCGTGTCGGTTCGTGATGGGTACAAACAAGCTTTTTTGCGCCGACCCTTCTTGCCAGGGCCATCGCGCCGGCAAACGTGCCATGCCCCCAGCCGCGCTTTGATGGATACTCCGCCGTGGTGTAGGAGCAATCAATCACCAGCAGGTCCACTTCGCGAACAAAATCATCAAGAACTGACTGCTTCAGATCAATCATTTCCTGAAATTCGGCATATCCCTCATCTTCAGGGTCATAGATGTTGTACCAGGGCTCGTGGTCACCTGAGAAGAACATTGACTTACCATTGGATTCAACGCGGTATCCGAAGTCAGTAACCGGATGATTCATCAAGGTTGACTTGACCAAGACGTCGCCAAACTCGACCGACTCCCCGATTTCCAGCGTGTGATAGTCAATTGCAGCGCGTAGTTCAGCTTCACGAATCGGGAAATAGCTGTATTGCATCTGTACTTCCATGACCTGTTGCACGCCTTGACCCGTGATGAGATCAAACGCGCCGTATAGCTTTACCTTGTTGCCGGGAACAAAAAACGGCAGGAAAAAGGGCAACCCGTGAATATGGTCCCAATGGGTATGCGTAATAAAGACATGCGCATTGACCGGCATTTCCGCCAACAGGTTCTGTGAGAGCGCCGCAATCCCGGTACCTGCGTCAATGATGATCAACTCCCCAGCATCCGACCTCACTTCGATACAGGTCGTGTTGCCGCCATAGCGCACCGTTTTCGGACCGGGAGAGGGAATCGAGCCGCGAACCCCCCAAAACCTAATTTTCATTTCGAATGCTCCACTTGGGCGAAGTCGCGCGCCTCGTCGATTATTTTTTTCAGGTTTCCCAGTTTATCGATAATCGACGCCATGTTGTCACCAAATCGCGTGGTGCCATCCGGACTGCGCCCCTCCCAATCCACGGGAATATCTTCTTTGGTCAGGCCACGACAAATCTGGTCTGCCACAAGAAGGCTGTCCCTGAGCACCGAACTCGCTACGCCGCTGGTGTGATGATCGCGTATGCACTCTACGATTGCTGCAGGAAAAGTCCACTTGGCAACCAGCATGGCACCGACTTGGGCATGGTCAATACCTATCAATCGTCGCTCGGCCTCGTGCAGCGGGATACCCTCCTCGGCACTCAATGCCAGCGCCTTGCGAAAGTCGGCAGCAAATGACTGGCTGAACACGACCTTGCCGAAATCGTGAAGTAATCCGACTACATAAGAGTCACCCGCATCATTGTCTTCGTGCCCGACCGACATACAAAGTTGTCGGGCGACGCCAGCGGTGGCCAAAGAATGAATCAGGTATCGGCGAGTGTCAAAACCGGCCAAATTGCTGTTGGGAAGCATGCCGGCGGCCGCCACTGACAAACTCAGACTTTTAATCGTATTGATCCCCAGATAGACCACGGATTGACTGACCGATGCAATACGTGTCGGCAAAGCATAGTACGCAGAATTGATGACTTTGAGTATCCGCATCGTCATCACCGGATCCTTTTCGATGACCCCTACCAGATCCTTCGGACGACAGTTGATGTCACGCGTCAACTCCAGTACGCGCTGCACACTCCGCGGGAACGCCGGCATTCTCTCAATGGCAAAGCCGATCTTGCGTTCGATGTCCGTGCTTTGAGTACCCACCATGCGTCTGCGTTCAAGTTCATCAACAAGAGCGGTCAATTATAAGTCGCCACCTCAAGTGGATTGGCTTGCGGCATACTTCCACGCATGAAATTTACCTCAGACAAACAGGCAGTTCCCGGCAAGGTTTATCTGGTGGGTGCGGGTCCGGGCGACGCGGACCTGCTGACATTGCGTGCCGCACGGTTGATCGCCGAAGCAGATGTCCTCGTCTATGACTATCTAGTGTCGCCAGAAGTGATGAAACTGGCGAACCCCAAAGCGGAGTTGATTTTTGCAGGTAAAAGACGCGGCGACCATGCCCTGCCGCAACATGAACTGAATCTGTTGCTCGTCAAACTGGCGAAGCAGGACAAACGAGTGGTACGACTCAAGGGTGGGGACCCCTACATCTTCGGCCGCGGAGGCGAGGAAGTAGAAACCCTGTTTGCCCACGGCATTCCTTTTGAGGTGACGCCTGGCATCACCGCAGCCACCGGGATTGCCGCTTACGTCGGCATTCCATTGACCCACCGTGAATATGCTCAAGCCTGCGTTTTTGTCACGGGACACCTCAAGGACGGCAGTATCGATCTTGATTGGCAAGGCTTGGCCAGGAAAAAGCAGACCGTTGTTATATACATGGGACTGGTCGGGCTTCCTGTGCTTTGTGCCAAGTTGATCGAATATGGACTGCCAGTCGATTGGCCGGCCGCGATCGTGCAACAGGGTACAACACCGAATCAGCGTACTGTCGTGGGCAACCTGAGTACCTTGCCAAAACTCGCCACTGATGCAGCCATGAAAGCCCCGACGCTCGTGATTGTTGGTGAGGTGGCAAATCTGCACACGAAACTATCCTGGTACGGCGGATGAACTGATCATGCACAAGGGACGACTGGAGGCATTCAGTGATGGCGTCATCGCGATCATCATCACAATCATGGTGCTTGAGCTCAAGGTACCACATGGTGACAGCCTGGCTGACCTGGCACCGTTGTGGCCAGTGCTGGTCAGCTACGTCCTCAGCTTTATCAACGTTGGCATCTACTGGAACAATCATCATCACCTGATGCAGGCGGTGCATCGAGTCAGCGGCCCGATTCTGTGGGCCAACCTGCACCTTTTGTTCTGGTTGTCCCTGTTTCCCTTTGTTGGTGCCTGGATGGGAGAAAACCATTTCGGATCGATACCGGTCGCGCTTTATGGCGTGGTGTCGTTGATGTGTGCGGTTGCCTACACCCTCCTGTCGCAAGCATTGCTGGCGTCAGAGGGGTGTGACTCGCATCTGGCGCAAGCCTTGCGAAGCAAACGGAAGGAACAAGTTTCTCTTTTTTGCTATGCGCTGGCTATCCCCGTCGCATTTTGCTCTGCGGGCGCTGCCTGCGCTCTTTACAGCTTGGTTGCACTGCTATGGCTTGCGCCCGACCGTCGCATCGAAAAATTGCTTGCCAACTGATTCGTTGGCAGATGCAACAAGCCAACCTGCCGGACTGATCAGGATGTTAAGCCTGCCTTGGCTGCATCGCGATAAACGGCTTTCATTGCAGGCACCGTCAACCCCACGACCCAGATGAAAAAAATGAATACCGGAATGTAGAAGGCAATAACGCCATTCCAGGAGAATGGGCCGACCTTGAACCAGAAAATCATGCAGGCCGGCACAAACAACAACCCGGTCCAGAGACAGAGATAACCGGCCCAGCGCGGAAAGTCCGGTAGCGGTCTCTTGTCCTTGAAAATCGCGATGGCCAAAGCAAAGCACCAGATTGTGAATGATGGCCATGGGGCGAGGAAGGTAAAGAACCCCACATCGTGTAGCGCTCGAACTATATAGGGATCGGTATCCGTCAGCCGATAGGCGGCCGCTTCGAATATCCATGTTGATCCCTGACCAATCAAGGAACCGATCGCCACCGAGCCGATCTGGGTGTACATGAGCACTGGGTAGTCACCCTCGACACTGCGCAGGCGAACCGCCAGCCCTACTGCCCAGGGAACCATCAGCGAAAAGCCGACCATGGTAATCAACATTCCACCGCGGAACCCGTTGAGATTGCCTTGCAATCTGGCGATCAGGTCCGCAGGCGAAGTATCGGCAGATGGCGGTGGCAGGTAGTCTGCGCAATACATGAAACCAAACCAGAACAGCAGCAGCATGACCGGGCCGGCCCAAAGACAAAGCAATTGCGATCGTGTATTCACGCTCATTCTCCAAAAATAAAACTGCCGCAAAGCAGGTGAATAGATATTCAACGATTGGTACAAATACTATTTTTGTACCATGCTTCATAATGTAATCAATATGCCGCGTCCAGGCAAGTCAGCCGTTACAATCAGGATGAGTCAATTTCATCATCAATCGCCATCGGAGCCCACGTTGGTCAGCACAAGAGTAAGCACTAAGAAAATTGCCGGGCGGGAACCTAACGCCGCCAGAATCATGGCCAGTGCCATCAAGTGCCTGCAAAAATACGGGCCAGGCAAGACGACCATGGAAGACATCGCTGTGGCCGCCGGCGTCGGGCGTCAAACCGTCTATCGGACATTTCCGACCAGGGTTGCGTTGTTCGAGGCAATTGCATTGCACCGACTGGTCTCGATGCGTGACCAGATGAAAATCAAGGTTGATGCCTACTCAACGCTGGAAGGCGCGTTGATAAATGGCACGATTGATGTACGTGCTGTCGCACGCAAGGACAAACTATTCATGGCACTTGTCGAGGCAGCGGGAGATCGCGGTCTCGAGCGCTACCTGCTGCAACCCTCGCCTGAAGTTCGGGACATCATGCGATTCATCTGGGCGGATATTTTTGCCCGTGCCCGAACGCAAGGCGAGTTGCGTAAAGACTTGTCGGACATGGAAATTGCGGACTGGTTGCGCGTCGTCAATTTCACCCTGTTGCTGCGTGACGACCTGACGACAGCAGAGCAGAAATCCTTGCTCCGAACCTTTGTACTACCGGCCTTGGCTCCAAAGACTTGATCCTGTCACCACGTGAGAGCCAAAGCCACAATGCGCATGCCGTTTATTTTCAGGGAAAAAGAAGCGAAATATTGAGCGTGATGCTCTGAAAAGCCGTAGCGTAATGGCAGCGGTATATACTTCTGCGCGGCGCAATATGCGCCGGTGGGATAAGGCGAAATGGATACTTCGAATCGTACTTTCGTTTCCAGCATACTGTTCCTCGACATCGTCGAGTACTCAAAACAGTCGGTGACCGACCAGCTTGCACTCAAGCAGCAATTCAACAACCTTCTGGTGGATGCGCTGAAACACGTCGCGGCAAGCGATCGAATCGTTCTGGATACCGGTGATGGGGCAGCGGTAAGCTTTCAAGGCAATCCTGAAGACTCACTGTTTGCCGGCATGCACATGCGCGATGCCATTGCCTCGCTGCCAAGCGATGGCCTGCCCAAGCTGGAGGTGCGTTTCGGCATAAATCTCGGGCCCGTGCGGCTGATCAAGGACATCAACGGACAACTCAACATCATTGGTGACGGGATCAGCGTCGCGCAGCGCGTGATGAGCTTTGCCGAACCTGGCTGCATCTTGGTATCGCGATCTTATTTTGAGGTTGTCTCTCGTCTATCGGACGACTACGCGAAGATTTTCAGTGCGGCGGGAACCCGCACCGACAAGCATGTGCGCGAACACTCTGTCTATGAAATCGGAAAGTCACTCGATGGAATGATTGAGCAGCGACAGAACGATAGCCCCAAGCCGGGGGCTGACGAGACACCGGCCACTCCCGACCAAATGGAAGTCAAATCCAGCATCTCAGGGCGCAGGTTCACTGCCAGATACTGGTTGGCCGCCGGTTTGGCCGGCATGTTGGCGGTAATAGGGTTATTCTTCTTTGCGGCTCAACACAGTGGCGGTTCCGTCCCGGCAGCACAGGCATCGGCATCTCCTGATAACCCACCCAGCAGCTTGCCCAAGGCAGCCCCCCCCTAAAAGGAACATCGGCGCTACCAGCAAGTCAGCGCCAATTGCCACCACGCCGCCCGTTGCCACCGCCCAGGTTACAGTTGTACTCGCCATAAAGCCTTGGGGCGAAGTCTATGTTGACGGCAAGAAAAAGGGGATTAGCCCGCCGTTGAAGTCGGTCATGCTGGCGCCCGGCACACATTTGGTGGAGATCAGGAACTCGAACTTGACGGGTTTTACGAAAACCCTGAATATAAAATCAGGCGACAGTCCGCGGATCGAACATAAATTCTAAGGAGCACAAATGCGGTTAACTCAATCCCTGCCAATCATTGCCGCGCTGTTTCTAACTGCCTGCGCCTCAGGATCGCTCAACTCCGGAAGCACGCTCTTTCAAAGCAAAGGCGAAAAGAGCTTGAGCAGCGGCATCGAACTGTACGATGACGGCAAGTATGGCGAGGCAGTGTCCACACTGCAGGATGCCCTTGGGCAGGGGTTAGGCGCGGACAGTCAGGTCAAGGCGCACAAGTATCTTGCCTTTGCCTATTGTGTCAGCAGTAAGGAACGACTTTGCCGCGACGAGTTCAAGAAGGCTCTTGAATTGAAGCCGACGCTGGAACTGGAACCCTCTGAAGCCGGCCACCCCATCTGGGGACCGGTATTCAAAAGTGTGAAAGCAAAAAAAACCGATCCCAAGAAGTGAATTTACTGAAGTGAAGGAATCTCCCATGCAAACGCCATCCGGTTACCCCGAATCAGCAACAGAAGCTTTCGTGCTGTTGCAGTCCAAACCCAGGCTTGATATTGACGACCTCAAAGTGCTGGCGATGATCGAGCAAAGTGGTCAGGACTTCTATCTGGCGCTGGCCAGGGCCGCAAGGAGTCCAGAGACGAAGGCCCTGCTCGAAAAAAACGCGCACGAAGAGTTAGGGCATGCTCATCGCGCCTTGAATGCCATCCGCCTGCTTGGTGGAAACTTTTCTTTGCCCAAAGCAGGGGAAAACCCCTATTCGCTACCGGTAATGTTTGACGAGCTGGACCTCAACTTTCTCAGCGAACTGATACGGGGAGAGGAGGGTGGAGACAAAAGCTACCAGCAATGGGCTGAGAACGAGCCAAACGCGGACGTTGCTCACCTCTATCGCCTGAATGGCGGCGAAGAAATCGGACACGGACAACGAGTTGCGCAAGTCATTGCATTGTCGCAATGACAAACAAGTCAGACGGTTTCAGGCGCCCTGCTGACCGGCTGTAAGCGCTGCGTCGGAAAATTGAACCGCACGATTGCGCCCTGAGGCTTTGGCGCGATAGAGCGCCTTGTCGGCATTGGCGAGAATTGTTTCCATTACGCGCCCATCGGCGGGATAGGTTGCAATGCCAATGCTGACGGTTGTCTTGATCATCTCCCCGTCAGTGTTGCTACGGGTGCTTTCTACCGCGCGACGAACCCGCTCAGCCACTTCACCTGATCGCGTTCGATCTGTTTCCGGTAGCAACACCACGAACTCATCTCCGCCCTGGCGGAAAAGCATGTCGGTGGTGCGCAGTTCGTGCTGAATGCATTGGGCCAGAAGACGCAACAGGTCGTCGCCCGCACCATGCCCATATTGGTCGTTTACCTGCTTCAGGTTGTCAGAGTCAATCACCAGCACGCCCACTGACCGGTTGTACCGTACCGCCTGGCCGAAGACACGACTGGCGTTGACGGCAAAGGAACGGCGATTAAGCAATCCGGTCAACTCATCTGTTTCGGACAATGCCACGGCTTTGCTCAGACCATAGCGAATGTCGGCTGAGAACATGGTGGTGATATAGGCCACCAGTACAAACGGTACAAACAGGACCGCAATCCCGCCAAGACTCTCCAATGTGGGGAATACGCCCGGTGGCTGGCCGCCCAAGACAAGCAAGGCTGCTCCGATCGCCGCCAGCTCTGCCGCCGTGGACACCTTCCCCAGCGTGAGCGCACTGGTGATGATCACCAGCAAAAAACAGTTGAGCAGCGGACTTTCGAGTTTTCCCGTGTAGTAGACAGACCAGATAATGAAGACGATCATCACCCAGGTCTCAATGGCAATCTTCCAGCGTGATTCGTTGCGGTAGAAATTGGTATAACGGAAGATGAGTACGAAAGCGGC
>CANJXH010000095.1 GCA_947478755.1 Betaproteobacteria bacterium
GCGGCCGGCGGACTGTTGCAGTTGCTCGTGGTAGTAGCGCAGGAGGTCGTCCAGCCAGAGGCGGCGATTTTTGATGGTGAGCGAGGTGGTCAGGGCATAGATCAGGTCGCGCGACCAGTGGCCGCGATAGACCACCTGCCAGTCGTTGAGGCCCATCGCACCGTCCGGCGTGATGTACCAGTTGCGCAGATGCACATCACCGTGGTTGAAGGTGTGCGGCAGCTGGCGATGACGTTCGGCCGATGCGATGGTGAGCGGCCAGATTTCGCTGCGGCGAGCAAACAAGCGTGGCGGGATCACTTCTTCTGCAATGCCGAAGCCCTGGTCGCAGGCGGCAGCGAACTGAGGGAAGTTCAGGCGCTCGACGGTTTCGTACCAGTAGGGAAACATTGTCAGCGTGGTCGTCAGCGCCGGGCTGTCGAGAAACTTGCCGTGCATGGCGGCAAGGATGCGCAGCTGATTTTCGGCGCGCGACTTGGTGATCTCGGTGGTGTGGGTGCAGAAGGTGGTGTCCTTGTCCAGTTCGCGCATCATCACGATCGAATTGAGCGCGTTGTTGTATCGGGCGTGGTAGCTCACCGGGGCCTCGATGGGCAACTGGTGGCGAACATGGTTGAAGAAATTGACCTCGCCTTCGATCGCGCGCGAAATGCCGAGCAGGATGCGATTGGCGAGTTCCTGCGAGGCCTTGCAGAACACGCTTTCCGGGAGACCGGCATTCTTGCCGGCTTCGTTGTAGCTGATGAATATGCGGCGCCGGTTGGTGGTGCCGTCGTCCGGCTTGTCGAGCCGGTGCGATACCACCCGTGTGCCGGGGTATTTGCCGCAGATGACGGTGGTCAGCCAGTCCGGGGTGATCTCGTCGAAGGTGAAGGGCACATCGTCCGCCGTGACCGGAGGGCGATGATTCTGCCGCTCCTGCTCAAAGGCAGCAGTGAGCTCTTCAACCAGATTTGTCATGCATTCTCCTCCGTATGTTTTTGTTTGCTGCCTGCTGCTGCCTGTTGTCAGGGCCGCAATAGGGTGTTGCGCGCCCTGGTCAATTGTGCCGGATGATCAAGACTGTAATGCAGACCGCGGCTTTCCTTGCGTTTTTGCGCACTGCGCACGATCAGATGGGCGTTGAGCACGAGGTTGCGCAGTTCGATCAGGTCGTTGCTGACGCGAAAGTTGGCGTAGAACTCGTCGATCTCGCGTTCGAGCAGGCGGATGCGGTGCGCCGCGCGCGACAGACGCTTGTCGGTGCGGACGATACCGACGTAGTCCCACATGAAGCGGCGCAGTTCATCCCAGTTGTGGGAGATGACGACTTCTTCGTCGGCATTGGTGACGCGACTTTCATCCCATTGCGGCAGCTTCGGTAGCGCTGGCGACTTTTTCTGCTGGCGGATGTCACTGGCGGCAGCTTCCGAGGTGACCAGGCATTCGAGCAGCGAGTTGCTGGCCAGCCGGTTGGCACCATGCAGCCCGGTACAGGCGGTTTCGCCGACGGCGTAGAGGCCCGGCAACTCGGTCCGTGCGGAAATGTCGGTGACCACACCGCCGCAGGTGAAGTGTGCGGCCGGCACTACGGGAATCCACTGCTTCGAGATATCGATGCCCAGCTCAAGACAGCGCTGGTAGATATTGGGAAAGTGTTCGCGCAGGAAGCCGGCCGGGCGATGGGTGATGTCGAGATAGACGCAATCGACGCCGTGCTTTTTCATTTCGAAGTCGATGGCGCGGGCGACGACATCGCGCGTGGCCAACTCGGCGCGCGGGTCGTGGTCGGGCATGAATCGGGTACCGTCCGGCAGGCGCAACAGGGCACCTTCGCCTCGGATCGCCTCGGTGATCAGGAAGGACTTCGCCTGCGGGTGGTAGAGGCAGGTGGGGTGGAACTGGATGAACTCCATGTTCGCCACGCGGCAACCGGCACGCCAGGCCATGGCCACGCCATCGCCGGTGGCGGTGTCGGGATTGGTGGTGTAGAGGTAGGCCTTGCCGGCACCACCAGTGGCCAGCACCGTATGC
The DNA here is from genome assembly GCA_947478755.1 of Betaproteobacteria bacterium. Taxonomy (GTDB): domain Bacteria; phylum Pseudomonadota; class Gammaproteobacteria; order Burkholderiales; family Rhodocyclaceae; genus Georgfuchsia. The sequence goes on from CANJXH010000095.1 coordinate 2,014, forward strand.
GTGGCACCGAGCGTGACGACATGGTCATGCTCGATGTCGAAGACATAGGCGCCCCAGCAGCGCTGGCGCGACAACCCGAGTTTATGGCCCGTGATCAGGTCGACTCCGATGTGATGTTCGAGCACCGTGATGTTGCGGTGGTGTCGAACCTTCTCGGTCAGGGTTTGTTGTACGGCAGCGCCAGTGGCATCGGCGGCGTGGATGATGCGACGATGGCTGTGGCCGCCTTCGCGCGTCAGGTGAAACCCCAGTTCGGTTTCATCCCGCGTGAAGGGGACGCCCTGATCGATCAGCCAGCGCACGGCGGCATTGCTGTGTTCGACGATATTGCGCGTGGTGGCTTCGTCACACAGGCCGGCACCGGCGACCAGGGTGTCGTCGATATGGGATTCGATCGAGTCGGTGGTGTCGAGCACGGCGGCAATGCCGCCCTGTGCCCACGCGGTGGCCGAGTCTTCGAGCTTGCGTTTGGTGACCAGCGCTACATTGTGGGTCGCGGCAAGGCGCAGGGCAAGGGATTGTCCCGCCAGGCCGCTACCGAGGATGAGCACGTCGAAGTTTTTGCTTGTAGTTTTGCGGGACATGACCACGCTGACTATATCATCCACACGGAACTTATTGACTCTCCCGCGGTCAGTAGGGTTGAGAGAGGTGAAAGGACGATGGCGGCAGGGGCTTCAGATATACTTCGCGCGCTGCCGGATGGCAGGATCATCGGGCCGCAGTTATCAACTATCGTAACTGAGGTTACTACGGGGAACCCCCTGCGGATGGGCGAGCGCGAAGCGGATCAGGTATTGGTAAAGCGCATCCAGGCGGGTGATCAGCAGGCTTTCGGGCTGCTGGTGACCAAGTACCAGCGCAAACTGATGCGGCTGGTGATGCGGCTGGTGCGTGACCCGGCCGAGGCCGAAGATGTGACGCAGGAAGCCTTCATCAAGGCCTATCGTGCGCTGCCCAATTTTCGCGGCGAAAGCGCCTTTTACACCTGGCTGTATCGTATCGGCATCAATGCGGCCAAGAACTGGCTGATGTCGAACGGACGTCGCGCGCCCACGTCAACCGCCATTGATAGCGAAGAAGCCGAAGGCTATGACGGCAGCGAGTTGCTGCAGGACACGGATACGCCGGAACGGCTGATGATGTCGCGCCAGATCGGCGAACAGGTCAACGCGGCGATGGATCGGCTGCCGGAGGATCTGCGCACGGCGATCAGCATGCGCGAAATTGACGGCTTGAGTTACGAAGAAATTGCGGAAGCGATGAATTGCCCGATCGGCACCGTACGTTCGCGGATATTCCGCGCGCGCGAGGCGATCGCTCAGGAATTGAAACCTTTGTTGGATACTGCACCGGACAGGAGATGGTGATGAAAGCGAAAATTTCGGCCCTGGTTGACGGGGAACTGGAAGCAATCGAGATGCGCGAAGCCTGCGCGGCCTTGCGCCATGAGCAGACGTTGCGGCAGAGCTTTGGCACGTATGTGCTGATTGGAGATGCGCTGCGCCAGGAACCGTACCTGAACATGGAGATGGGGGGCAGCGTGCTGGAGACCCTGGCGGCCGAGCCCGTGGTGCTGGCACCGCAGAAGTGGGATGTGGCTACAACACCTCGGCCACATTGGCAGCGCCGTGCAATGGCGGTTGCAGCGGGTATTGCCGGTGTTTCCGTCGTGGCCTGGATCGGGCTTGCCAATCAGCACCTGCTACAGCCGCAGCAGTTGGCAGCGCAGCAACAGCCGGTGGTGATGGCGTCTGCGGTTGATGATGACACCGCCATGCAGGAGTACCTGATTGCGCACCAGGTACATAGCGGTTCCGTTTTCCTCAATGGTGATGCGCAGCACGTCCGTGCGGTATCGATGAACGGAGCGGAATTGCGTCGATGAAATATCGCCTGGTCTGCCTGGCCCTGGGTTTACTGGCTTCCCCGGCCTGGGCGGAAAACGGCATGGAGGCGCTGCAATGGCTGCACCGCATCTCCATGTCGGCGCAAACCCTGAACTACAAGGGCACCCTCGTGTACCAGAGCGGGTCGCGTAGTGAGGCGTCGCGCGTTGTCCATGTTGCCGACGATGAAGGTGACATGGAGCAGATAGAGATGCTTGATGGCAGTCCGCGCGAAGTAGTACGAGTCGGGGACGAAGTGAGGACCTGGCTGCCGGAGACGCGTCGTCTGGTGGTCGAGCGACGCGTGCCGCGTCCGCATTTCCCGCTGTTGCTGTCAACCGGCCTCGGTGAGTTGATGGACTATTACAGCATCCGGCGCGTTGCCCCGGATCGGGTCGCCGGATTTGAAACCCAGCCGGTGGTGATTGAGCCGCGTGACTCATATCGTTTCCGGCGACAACTCTGGATCGACCGCAAGACCGGACTGTTGCTGAAATCCGAGACCTACAGCGAAAACGGGCAGTTGCGCGAAAGTTCGACTTTTACGGAATTGCACGTCGGCGGCGTCGGCGACCGGAATGCGATCAAGGCACGATTCGGCCGCAATGAGGCTGGATGGCATTTGCAGGATGTGCGTTCCAACTCCAGTGCCGAAGATCAGAGCCAATGGAAGTTCCGCACCGTATTGCCGGGGTTTCGTCGCGTCGCCCACATGACACGCAAAACACAACCAAACCTGCCGGAGGGCGCACAACTGGTATTTACGGACGGCCTGGCGGCGATCTCGGTTTTTGTTGATCCGCAAGCGAATGATGCTCCGCAGCCTGCTGTAGGACAGTTCACGGCGGGTGCGTTGAATGTCTATAAGCGCATGCTGGGCAGGAATCTGGTGGTGCTTATTGGCGATGTGCCAGCGTCAGCATTGAAAAAATTTGGCGATGGCATTGAAGCAGGCAAGCCATGACAGGCAACCGCATTGAAACGTCGGGGCAAGTCATCGGCATCGAGAGCGACGTTGCGGTAGTCGAAGTCGGCCCGCGCGCCACTGGTTGCGGCCGTTGCCATGAGCCTGGCGGTTGCGGCGGCGGCCTGCTGAATTTGCAGGAGGGTACCCGAGCGCGCCAGTTCCGGCTGAAAAACGATATCGGTGCCAGGGTTGGCGATCAGGTCTTGATTTGCGCACCTGACGGCTCAATATTGATTTCGGCGCTGCTGTCCTATGGCCTGCCGCTGGCGATGCTGATCCTTTTCAGTGGGCTGGCGACCTGGCGATTTGGCAGTGACGGGGCCGCATTGACTGGTGGGTTGCTGGGGCTGGCGATTGGCCTGCTGCTGTTACGAATCGTTTCAAGCAAGCGGGAACCTGCGCTTGCCTTGCGCTTCAAATCCACTGATTATTCTCCGCCTGAAAACATGTGTATTGAAAGGAATAGCACAACATGATCAAACGGATATTCTTGACGTCCATCTTCCCCTTGCTGCTGGCCATCATGGCGCCGTTTGCGATGGCGCAAAGCCGTGACTTGCCGGACTTTACGGACCTCGTGGAAAAGCAGGGTGCGGCGGTAGTCAATATCAGTACCACCCAGGTCATTCATTCCGCACGCAATCGCCAGCAATTCCAGTCGCCCTTTGACGATGACGATCCGATGGCGGAACTGTTCCGCCGCTTTGGTCAGCGCCAGATGCCGGGCATGCCGCCGCAACGCGACTACGAGAGCAAATCGCTCGGTTCCGGTTTCATCCTGAGTGCGGACGGCCTGATTCTGACCAACGCCCATGTCGTGGCCGATGCCGATGAAGTCATGGTCAAACTGACGGACAAGCGCGAGTTCAAGGCCAAGGTGCTGGGGGCCGACAAGCGTACCGACGTGGCGCTGATCAAGATCAATGCCAGCGGCCTTCCCGCCGTCAAGCTGGGTGATGTGTCGAAGCTGAAAGTCGGCGAATGGGTGCTGGCGATTGGTGCCCCCTTCGGTTTCGAGAATTCGGTGACTGCGGGGATCGTCAGTGCCAAGGGACGTCAGTTGCCGCAGGAAAACTATGTGCCGTTCATCCAGACCGACGTTGCCATCAATCCCGGCAATTCGGGCGGCCCGCTGTTCAACATGCGGGGCGAAGTGGTCGGCATCAACTCACAGATCTACAGCAACAGCGGTGGCTCCATCGGCTTGTCGTTTGCCATACCGATTGATGTGGCTCTGGATATCAAGAACCAGTTGCAGGCCAGTGGCCACGTGTCGCGCGGCCGGATCGGCGTGGCGATTCAGGAAATGAACAAGGAAATGGCGGAATCCTTCGGGCTTGGCAAGGCAGAAGGTGCACTTGTGTCGAAGGTCGAGAAGGGGTCGCCTGCAGAGAAAGGCGGTTTGCAGGAAGGCGATGTCATTCTCAAGTTTGATGGCAAGGCAGTGGGCCAATCGGCAGATCTGTCGCGGATCGTCGGCTCCACCCGTCCGGGTTCGCAATCGACGATTGACGTCTGGCGTCGCGGCAAGATCAGCAGCCTGACAATCACCGTGGGTGAAATGCCCGACGAAGAAGGCAAGCTGCTTCGCCCCGGCAACCGTCGCAACAAGCAGGCCGAACCGCCGGCGGTGAATCGCCTCGGATTGGCATTGTCCGACCTCAGTGCCGACCAGAAGCGCCAGGTCGGGATCGACAACGGCGTGCTGGTGGAAGATGTCAAGAATGGCAGCCGTGGCGATTTGCGCCCGGGCGACATCATCCTGGCATTGACGTCGAAAGGCGTCCAGACGGAGATTGCTTCGGTCGAGCAGTTCAACAGCCTGCTGGCGAAAATCGACAAGTCCACGACGCTGACCTTGCTCATCAAACGCGGTGATGCGCAGATATTCCTTACCTTGAAAGGCATGGGTGACAAGTAGCGCCAGTCTGACGCTCTACAGCCGCACTTATTGTCACCTCTGTGATGACATGCTCGCCGCGCTGGAGGCTCTGCGCGGCGAGTTTGTTTTTGCCGTGACGGTGGTGGATGTGGATGCCGATCCGGTGCTGGAAGCGCGCTATGACGAGCTGGTGCCGGTGCTGATGGATGGCGAAGGGCAGGAACTTTGCCATTACCACCTGGATTTGCCGAAAGTCCGTGAGTATTTAGGCTGCTTCCGTTAAAATCGCGGACCTGTAAAACGCGCTGACAGAATGTCACAAGGTGCTGAATCAGCACCTTTTTTGTTTTAATTCCCGCCCGGCCAGAAGCATCCATGAAGCACATTCGCAACTTCTCCATCATTGCCCATATTGATCACGGCAAATCGACGCTCGCCGACCGCATCATTCATCGTTGCGGAGGCCTCTCCGACCGCGAGATGGAAGCCCAGGTGCTGGATTCGATGGATATCGAAAAAGAGCGCGGCATCACCATCAAGGCACAGACTGCCGCCCTGACCTACAAGGCGCGTGACGGTCAGCTGTACAACCTGAACCTGATCGATACGCCGGGGCACGTCGACTTTTCCTACGAGGTCTCCCGTTCCCTGTCTGCGTGCGAGGGGGCCCTGCTGGTCGTGGATGCCTCGCAGGGTGTCGAGGCGCAAACGGTGGCCAATTGCTATACCGCGCTGGAACTCGGGGTGGAAGTGGTGCCGGTGCTGAACAAGATGGATCTCGCGCAGGCCGATCCGGACAACGCCAAGCAGGAAATCGAGGACGTCATCGGCATCGATGCATCTGACGCCATTCCCTGCTCGGCCAAAAGCGGGATGGGCGTCGACGACGTCATCGAGGCCGTCATTGCCCGCATTTCGCCGCCAAAAGGCGACGCCGCGAAACCGCTCAAGGCCTTGATCATCGACTCATGGTTCGACAGCTACGTTGGCGTGGTGATGCTGGTACGGGTGGTCGATGGCGTGCTCAAGGCCAAGGACAAGATCAAGCTCATGGCAACCGGTTCGCTGCACCTTTGCGAGCAGGTCGGGGTGTTCACCCCGAAGTCGCAGCCCAAGGATGCCTTGTCCGCGGGCGAAGTAGGCTTCGTCATTGCCGGCATCAAGGAATTGAAGGCCGCCAAGGTGGGGGATACGGTGACGCTGGCAGATTCCCCTGCCACAGAAGCGCTGGCAGGCTTCAAGGAAATCAAGCCGCAGGTGTTTGCCGGTCTTTACCCTGTTGAAGCCAATCAATACGAAGGGCTGCGCGATTCGCTGGAAAAGCTCCACCTCAACGATGCATCGTTGCAGTACGAGCCGGAAGTGTCCCAGGCGCTGGGCTTCGGCTTCCGCTGCGGCTTTCTAGGCCTGCTCCACATGGAAATCGTGCAGGAGCGCCTGGAGCGAGAGTTTGACCAGGACCTGATTACCACGGCACCGACAGTCATCTACGAGATCCTGTTGCGTGACGGTTCCCAGATACAGATCGAAAACCCGGCCAAATTGCCGGAGTTGCAAAGAATCGAGGAAATCCGCGAGCCCATCATCACCACCAAGATATTTGTTCCGCAGGAATATCTGGGCGCCGTGATTACCCTGTGCGAGTCAAAGCGCGGCGCGCAGGTCAACATGGCATACCACGGCCGGCAGGTGCAGTTGACCTACGACATGCCCATGGCCGAGGTGGTAATGGATTTCTTTGACCGGCTGAAGTCGGTGTCCCGCGGCTATGCCTCGCTGGACTACGAGTTCAAGGAATATCGTGCTGCCGATGTGGTGAAGCTCGATGTTCTGATCAACACTGAAAAAGTTGATGCACTGTCGCTGATCGTGCATCGCGCCAATGCCCCTTATCGCGGGCGTGAACTCGCTGCCAAGATGCGCGAACTGATTCCGCGCCAGATGTACGACGTCGCCATCCAGGCGGCGATCGGGTCCACCATCGTCGCACGCGAGAACGTCAAGGCCATGCGCAAGGATGTGCTGGCGAAGTGCTATGGCGGCGATATATCGCGCAAGAAGAAGCTGCTGGAAAAGCAGAAGGCCGGCAAGAAGCGCATGAAACAGGTCGGGCGTGTCGAGATTCCGCAGGAAGCATTCCTCGCCGTATTGAGAGTTGGGGACAAATAACAATGAACTTCGCGCTGATCCTGTTTGTGCTGCTGGTACTGACCGGCCTGCTTTGGTTGCTGGATCACTTCATTTCCCGCAAGAAGCGGGCGCCGGACGTGCCCAATCCGTGGTGGGTCGAGTATGGCGCAAGTTTTTTTCCGGTCATTTTGGCCGTGTTCTTTCTCCGTTCCTTTCTCGTCGAGCCCTACAAGATTCCCTCCGGTTCGATGATCCCGACCCTGCTTGTCGGCGATTTCATTCTGGTGAACAAATTCACCTACGGCATTCGTCTGCCCGTGATCAACAAGAAGGTGATCGAACTCAATAATCCCAAGCGCGGCGACGTCATGGTGTTCCGCTACCCGGTCGATCCTTCCCTCGATTACATCAAGCGGGTGGTCGGGCTGCCGGGCGACAAGATCAGCTACCAGAACAAGCACCTGAAAATCAACGGCAAGGAAGTCGGCCTGGACAAGGTCGAGCCCTATCTCGGCACCGGGCTTTTCTACACGCCTCGTTACCAGGAGCAACTGGGGGAAGTGAAACACGCCATCCTGCTGGACCGTGAAGCAGATACGCCAATAGGCCCCATTACGCAGTTTCAGAACTTTGACAATTGCCACTACAATGCCGATGGGGTTGATTGCGTGGTGCCGCCCGGACATTACTTCATGATGGGCGACAATCGCGATAATTCGCAGGACAGCCGGTATTGGGGATTTGTGCCGGATGAGAATATCGTTGGCAAGGCTTTTTTCGTCTGGTTCAATTTCAGCGATCTGAAGCGCATAGGCGCCTTCAAATAAGGTCGTTCGGATAGAGATAGGGAGCAAGCGATGAAATACTTCAGGTCAAGTCAAAAGGGCATTTCGATTCCGGCACTGCTGCTGATTGCAGGCGTCTTGGGTTTTATCGCCATCATTGCTGCCAAGGTGGTTCCCGAGGTCAGCGAGTACATGGACATATTGCGCGAAGTCAAGGCAGTGGCCGCTGATCCGTCTGTGCGCAGCGGAAGTGTTCGCGACATCAAGACGGCTTTTTCCAAGCGTGCTGATGTCAATTACATCAAGAGCGTGACGGCAGAAGATCTGGACATTTCCAAGGACGGTGACGAGATCATCATTTCCTTTGCCTACGAAAAGAAAATCCACCTTGCCTATAACGCAAGCCTGCTGCTGGAATTTCAGGGCAGCACCTCACAGCCGGCAGAATGACGATTGACGGTCTGGAAGCTGCAATTGATCATCGCTTCGACAGACGCGAACTGCTGACACAGGCACTGACGCACCGCAGTCACAGTACGCCGCACAACGAACGCCTGGAGTTTCTCGGCGACGGCATCCTTAATTGCGTGATCGCGATTCTGCTTTACCGGCGTTTTCCCGACAACAAGGAAGGCGAACTGTCGCGCATGCGCGCCAGCCTGGTCAAGCAGGATGCGCTGGCCGAATTGGCGCAGGGCCTGAAGCTCGGCAGTTGTCTCATGCTTGGCGATGGTGAAATCAAAAGCGGCGGCAGCCGCAGGCCGTCGATGCTGGCAGATGCCCTTGAGGCCGTGATTGGTGCCATCTATGTTGACGCCGGATTCGAGGCCGCGGCCAAGGTGATCGAGTCGCTCTATCGGCCATTGATCGAGCGACTGAATCCAGGTGTCGATGGCAAGGATCCCAAAACCGAACTCCAGGAGTTGCTGCAGGGCAGGCGGCTCGCGCTGCCCACTTACGAATTGCGGGCGGCCAGGGGCGAGGCCCATGCCCAGACATTCGACATTGAGTGCAGGGTCGAGGCGCTCGGCATCAGTTGTTTCGGTACCGGGGCGAGCCGCAAGGCGGCAGAACAGGACGCAGCGGTAAAGGCGTTGATATTGGTCAAGACGACATGAGTGAAGATTTTCGTACTGGTTATCTGGCGGTGGTGGGGCGGCCCAATGTCGGTAAGTCCACGCTGGTGAATCGCCTTGTCGGTGCGCGGGTAAGCATCACGTCCAAAAAGGCGCAGACCACGCGCCATCGCATTCACGGCGTACTGACCAATGATGCCTGCCAGTACATCTTTGTTGATACCCCGGGTTTTCAGACCAAGCACAAGAACGCACTCAACCGGATCATGAATCGCAACGTGTCGCAATCGCTTGTCGATGTCGATGTGGTGCTGTTCGTGATCGAGGCCGGACGCTGGGGCGAAGGCGAGCAGGCCTTGCTGTCGCAACTGCCGACCGAGCGGCCGGTGTTGCTGGTGATCAACAAGATCGATCGCTTTGCCGACAAGAATGCCTTGCTGCCATTTA
>CANJXH010000096.1 GCA_947478755.1 Betaproteobacteria bacterium
ATTGCCACCACCTTGCACCCGAAATGCACGGACGGCCGACTGAATCAGGTGAAAGGCACCATTGATGTCGGCATTGACCACTCGGTGCCAGTCCTCGTCGGGAATGGAACCGATGAAATTGAAATCGAAGTGCGGTCCGGCTGCATAGATCACCTGGCCAATGCGCCCATGGCGTTCGGTAGCTCCTGCAATCAATCGTTCCACGTCGGCGGGCACCGAAAGATCGGTTTTTTCGTACTCGCATTTGCCGCCAGCGGCTTCAATCTCCTGCTTGAGGGCGTGCGCCTTGCCTTCATCGCTGTGATAGGTAAAGCATACCGGCATGCCGGCCGCCGCGAACCGCCGACAAATGCCTGCACCAATGCCACCACTGCCTCCAGCGACGATGGCCACACCTGGAGCAAAATTCAATACAGAACTCATCTTTGATCCTCTTTTAAAACTTCAATGATTCAGGCTTCGTTAGCGTAACAACTCTAAATATTTGATTCTCGTCAATGCAACCTGACTAGGTGTATCCAGTATGATCAGGTATGCCCAGCTTTCGCTCAAAACTGCTTAATTTTACGACGCAGAAGCTAATGCGTTTTATCTTTCGTCGTGAAAGACCGGTAGCCGCATATCGACCCATCTTTTCGCGAATGGATCATGTGCGCCCGCTGCCAGATGGCATATCGATTGCCGATGTCGAGATGCCGGTTCCGGGTCGCTGGTTGAAAAACGCGAATTCTGGCAGTCAGCAGGTCATCCTGTATTTGCACGGCGGTGCATTTTCGATGCGATTGTTGAACGGGCATACGGCGATGGTCAGCGATTTTTGCGCCAAGGCCGGTGCCTCCGCCTTTATTCCTTTCTATCGACTGGCACCGGAGCACCCGTTTCCTGCAGCACCCGATGATTGTCTCGCTGCCTATCGCTGGCTGCTGGACCACGGACACCGGCCAGAAAATATTGTCGTGATGGGTGATTCTGCGGGCGGGAACCTGTCGCTGAGCATTCTGCATCTGATAAAACGTGATCAATTGCCCATGCCACGCGGTGTCATCGCCCTGTCACCCATTACCGATGCGGCGCAGATCAGTGCAACGTGGCGGCAGAATAGAACACTCGACCCGATGTATGTCGTGCAAGGGGCGGTCAATCCCGCACGCTGGTACTTTGCCGGGCAGAACCCTTTGAATCCGGCTATTTCCCCTTACTATGGTGATTATTCCGGCTTTCCCCCCTTGTATTTCATGGTCGGTGGTGTTGAGGCCTTGCTTGAGGATAGCGTCGGCATGGTCCGCAAAGCCGTTGAGTCCGGCATTCCTGCCAAGGTTCAGGTCTGGCGCGGCATGCCCCACGTATTTCCGCTGATTGCCATGCTCCCCGAGGCCAAGCTGGCTACGGGAGAGATCGTTGGCTGGCTTGCTGAAATGTTGCTGCCACCAGTGAAAACTGCTCGTGAGGATTTGTACAAGTCCTGTGTCGAATGGTGCGATTTGCAGGCCTTCACCCATCGACTTTTCCGCGAGACCAACGATGTTTATTTTCAGTATTGAACATGGACGATCAAAAAGGCGAGATGACCATGCAGTCTGAGGGACGATTGAAAGGCAAAGTGGCACTGATAACCGGTGCTGGCAGTGGTATCGGATTTGCGATTGCACGCCTGTTTGCGGAAGAGGGTGCGAAAGTCGTGTTGAGCGACGTCGATGCAGCAAGCCTGGCGGCCAAGGTTGCATTGTTAACGCAAGCGGACGAACATTTGTGCCAGCCCCATGACGTGAGTTCCGAACCGGACTGGGAGCGTGTATTTGCGGCGGCAATCGAAAGGTATTCACGCGTGGATATTGTGGTCAACAATGCGGGTATTGCAGCCGAGGGAAGCATCGAGGACGTGACGCTGGAATCCTGGCGCCGCGTGATGTCGGTGAATCTGGACGGAACGTTTCTTGGTTGCAAGCATGCGATTCGCAATATGAAAAACACCGGAGGCGGCGCCATTGTGAACGTGTCGTCGGTAGGTGCGCTCAAGGCCAGCCTGACCGGCCCGGCCTACGGTGCTTCAAAGGCCGGAGTCTGGAACCTGACACGAACCGTGGCACTTTCATGTGCCCGCAATGGCTATAACATCCGCTGCAATTCGCTTCACCCCGGATTGACGCATACGCCGATGATGGATCGTGCTTCACCCGAAATGCTGGAACGTCTCAAGGCCGGCATTCCCATGGGACGGCTTGCCGAGGCCATCGATATTGCCCAGGCAGCACTGTATCTTGCAGGGTCCGAGTCGAAATATGTCACCGGTACTTCGCTGGTGGTTGATGGGGGGTATATCTCTTGAGCAAGACAAAACTGATCGATCTTCCCTTGTCGGGCATCAGGCAAGTCCTGCAGACCATAGGTGCGGAGAAATTGGGCGAGGACGGCTGGCTTGGCAGCAAGGCAGCAGGTCCGAAGTCCTTCGACTCCTACGAGGGTTGGAAACGGGACGCCCTAGAAAAGGATGATGCATCGGGCATGACTGCATGGAAGGATATTGACGAAACGTCGTTGTACGACTTTGCCGCAATCCGTGCCCGAAGAGATGCCCTGCGCAAGATGCTCAAAGATCACGATGATCACGGATTGTTGTTCGCCCTCAACGAGGGATTGCATGGGAACATGGATGGAATTGGCAAGACCGCGCTGTACCAGCAGGCTGCCATCGGTACCAAGGTGCTGATTACCGAATATATCGATGCCATATGCGAAGGATTGCACCATCTGGCGCATTGCACGAACAGCGGTATATCCGAAGATGAAAAAACTGACTTTTTCAGACGCGCGCATGTTTGCTACGGAAGTTCTGCGCTCTTGCTCAGCGGCGGCGGCATCTATGGAAACTTCCATGTGGGCCTCGTCAAGACGCTCATTGAGCAAGACCTTCTGCCTTCGGTAATCTCGGGTTCCAGTGCGGGATCGCTGATTGCGGCTGTTGTCGGTACGCACACGCGTGACGAGCTTGGCGAGTTGTTGAATGAGCGTCACCTGCAGGTGGAGTCCGAGTACGCCGAACAAGTAATCAAGGGCATGTTTGCGGGCGTCTTTGACGTACAGCAAATATCGCGGCACATTGAACGACTGATTCCCAACCTCACTTTTGCAGAGGCCTTGAAGCGTACCGGCATCCACATCAACATCACGGTATCGCCAAAGGACATGCACCAGCAGCCGCGCCTGCTGAACGCGGTGACATCGCCCAATGTTTATGTAAGGTCAGCGGTGCTCGCGTCATGCTCGGTTCCCGGTGTGTTTCCGCCGGCGATGCTGGTGGCAAAGAACCGCAATGGGAATCCCCAACCGTATCTGCCGACACGTCGCTGGTATGACGGGTCGATGAGCGATGACATTCCTGCCAAGCGGCTGGCTCGTCTTTACGGCGTCAATCACTTCATTGTCAGCCAGGTGAACCCGTTTGCCTTGCCCATGTCGCGTGAGTACAGCAGCCGTCTGGCTCCTTACGGCGCTCTCATTCAACTCTATCGCCGCTCAAGCCTGGGGGTGGCGACCACGGTACAGGACCTGTTCAACCGCTATGGCAGTCGCTGGCCCGGGATCAACTTTGCGCTGAATGGCGTTGTGTCGTTGCTGGCACAGGAATACAAAGGCGACATCAATATCATGCCGGACATGGGCATGGTCAAACCGTGGCGTGGCATGACGACGCCGACTCGAGGTGAGCTGCGGGAAATCATTCATGCCGGTGAACGTGCCACTTGGCCCAAGGTCGAGATGATTCGCAATTGCACAAAAATCGCTCGAATGCTGGGCGGGATTCTGAAGCAGCGCGAAGGTCAGCCCGCAGTCGGACGACACATCATCACCCGTCCTGTCGCAAAGAAAACACGTGCGAAAAAGAGCGCCGCTGCCTAATTTAACGCGAGGTATGGCCCATCATGGATTCCAGGAAGAAAGCTAAGGACTTCGAAACCTCTACCCTCGTTGCGATGGTGGTTGCGGCTTCCGGTGGCGTTGGCGAAGCAGCGTGCCGATTGCTCTGTGCCGAAGGTTATACCGTCATTGGGACGTGTCGTACGGCTGCCCAGGCCAAGCAGTTGATGTCGCGCGGTGTTTGCCATCATGTGCTGTTGATGGATCTGCAAAATACCGCCACCATGGATCGTGCGTTCCGGGAGCTTGAGGGGTTGGGAATCAAAACTCTGAATGCCTTGGTGTATTGCGCAGGACTCATGCATGCCAAGCCGCTCGAACTGGAGTCACTTGATCGAATGCGAGCTCTGTACGAGGTTAATGTGTTTGGCGCATTGCGAGCGGTGCAGCTGGCACTGCCACGGCTTCATAAAAGTCATGGACGGATTGTTCTCGTTGGTTCTTCATCGGGTGGCCTCGGATTGCCGCTCTTTGGCGCCTACGGTTCTTCCAAGTTTGCGCTGGAAGGACTTACAGACAGTCTGCGCCGCGAACTGATCGAGTCTGAAGTCGCTGTCTCGCTGGTAATTCCCGGCGGCATAAAAACGGCAATGACTGAACGTCAGGTTGCTGAAACGGATGCCGAGATGGAAGAGATGGGAGATTCGGACTACAGCAAGCTCTACATTCGACACAAGACGTTGCTGGACCTGATTGAATTGACGGCGCGTTCGCCTGAACAGGTCGCCAATTACGTCGTCAAGGCATTGAAAGATGAAAGCCCGAAAACACGCTATTTCACTGGGCTTGATCAGTCACTCTTGCGATCCATGCTGCATCTCATGCCGGATGCGATGGTGGACGAGTTGTTGCCCACCGTATTGGACTTTGCCAGCGGCAATATTCAACTGGACGACGAAAATAATTTGACACTGCCATGGAAGGATGAGGCCATGAATCAACTGAGCTCTTTCGATGCATTGATGCTGTTTGCAGAAACCAAGCGTACGCCAATGCATGTCAGTCCTTTCTTTATCTATGACGTCAGCACGGCGCCGAACGGTGCGGTCCGATTCAAGGATATCTTGCGTACATTTGAGCAAAAGCTTGACCACGCTCCTATCCTGAGGCGGAAACTGGTGCGTGTACCGCTGGATCTGGATGAGCCGTATTGGGCGGATGACCCCAACTTTGATATCGAGCAGCATATCCGCCATGTTGCATTGCCCAAGCCCGGGGATCGGCGTCAATTGCAGATTCTGATTGCTCGACTGACAGCATATCCGATGGATCTTAACCAGCCGCCATGGGACGCTTATGTCATTGAGGGGCTGGATAATGTAAGCGGGGTACCCAAGGGCAGTTTTGGCCTTTTGCTACGCATCCACCATGCCGCCATTGACGGTCACAGCGGACATGCCGTGTTGCAGGCAATTCATGAACTGTCGCCTGTCAGCAAAAAGCCCAAGAAGCTGGCTCATCCGTATGTTCCGGTTCCAATTCCGACCACGGCACAGATGCTGTCCCGGGCCTATGTCAATATGCTGGGCAAGCCTGGCAAGATCGCGAAAATGGTGGCTCACACGGTACCCGGAATGCGGCGTGTGCAGTCTATGAAACGCGAGAACCCGGACGAGCATTTGTCGGCACCGCTCACCCGGTTTTCGGAAAAGGTAACGTCACACCGTGTCATTCTTCTGCTAAATCTGGACATGGAAAGCCTTCGTCCAGTTCGGTTGGCGGTGGAGGGGGCAACGCTCAACGATGTAGTCGTCAGCATCGTATCTGGCGCGATGCGTCGATACCTTGATGCCAAGGGCGAGCTTCCCGAGCAGAGTATGAGTACTGCCATGCCAGTCAATAACCGAACGGAATCTGAAGGCAACTTGCCGGGTAATGTGTTGACCATGTCCATGCTCAACATGCACAGCAACATCCAGGATCCGCTGGAGCGAGTAAAGGCCGTTCATTCGAGTGCCGTGTTCAGCAAGGCCTACAGCAATGCCATTGGTGCGAGGGTCATGAGCGAGGTTGCCGAATCGATTCCCGCCGGCATTACTGCCCTTGGTGTACGCCTGGCCGGCGCGGCCGGTTTGATGGACAACCTTCCGGTCAATACGATCGTGACCAATGTGCCTGGCCCGCAGGTGCCTTTGTACATGGCGGGTGCAAAAGTGGTCGAGTTTCACGCCGTCGGTATCCTGATCGACGGGCTGGGACTATTCCATTCGGTGAATAGTTATTGCGGGATGATGGCGATCACCGTATTGTCCGATCGCGAAATGCTACCCGATCCCGAGTTTTATGAGCAGTGCTTCCGTAAGTCCTATGAAGAACATTTGGCTGGAGCCGCAAAGTTGGGGAAGGGTAAAAATGACAAACCTGTTTCAAGGAAATCTGTAGGGAAAGCGTCCGCTTCACGGGCGAATGCGTCGAAGGTCAGTACGCCACGCAAACGTGCCGCTACCAAGACGGCGACTGGAAAGAAGGTTGTCGGCATGGCCAAGCCGAAGGTCAATACGAGACCTCGGAAAGCCTGAAATACGCAGGCTGAAACACTGAGGCCGGACTAAAAAGCCGGCCTCGGTGTTTCAGCGACTCAAGTCTTCAACGTTCAGATCAGGCTGCGGCTTTTGCCCGAGCGCGCGTCTTCACAGCGACCTTGCGGGCCGTTTTGCGAACAGGTGCAACCTTCTTCGGCGCCAAAGCTACCTTGCCTGCCAATTGTTCGGCACCATCGGCTACGACGGTTGAAACGTATTGCAGCACTTTGGCAGTCGGAACACCAAACCCGAACTGATCAATGGTCTTGACGGCCTTGCTTTGCAGCAGGTTGGCAAGCTTGCTGCCCTTGGCGGGAAACTTGGCCAGGCGTTTGGTTGCACTGGTGACGAGCTTGTCGACATTCTTTTCGGCATTGTTGCTGGCAGATTCAAGTTTGCTCTGTGTGGTCGTCAGCGCGCTTTTGACCGTGCTGCCAACCATGTCTGCGGTGGTATCAGCAAATTCGCTGGCTGCATCAGCCTGCTTCTTTGTCACGGTCGCCGTATTTTTTACCGCCTTGCCGATAGTGCCTTCGTAGCTGTTCAGCAGGCTGTCGATGGTCGACTCAACCTTGTCAAAACCACGGGAACTGCCAGAACGAAAAGCTTCAACGGATGATTTTGCAGCCTTGCGGTAGTTGTCGATAACTTCAAGAGTTAGTGAGCGCAGAACTTCTTGGTTGGTACTCATGGCGTAAATCCTTTTTTAAAAGGTGATGGATTGCATCAAGAATGGGCAGCAACGCGAAGAACTGAACAAGCTTGCGGTTTGCTGATGGTCGCATTGTCTGCGTATGCGGTAGAGCACACAAACTACTCATGGCAGAAACTTAGAGCAGTCAACCTACTTGGGCGTTGTGCGAAAATAACTTCGTCTGCAACATACTCTGGGTCTTAAGGCATGGCAAACATATCAATTCGGCGCGCCCATCAACTTACCCACAAACAGGCTGTCGAGGTTGCCAATCAGGTTGCAAAGGAGTTGGGGCGCGAGTACGGCATCGTAGCGAAGTGGGATGGAGATACAGTCCACGTCAAGGGAACCGGGTTAACCGGAGCTTTGGAGCTGGCCCCAAAACTGATGAAGCTTGATGTCAAGCTGGGCTTCATGCTGGCCATGTTTGAGCAGAAGATTCATGATGGCATCGAGGCCAAGCTGGACAAACTATTGATGGCAACAACCGGAAAATCGAAATAGTCGCGTTACATCTCTATTGGGGTTCAGGATGAAAGCAAGCAAATCTGCGGGGGTAAAGCGTTCTGTGAAATCGACTGCAGCAACGCCGAAAAATGCGCGTCTCAAGGCAGACGCTGCCAAATCTGCATCAGCCAGAAGCAAAAGCGGAGGACCACAGCCGTATCTGGCAAATGACAGTGCAAAGAGGTTTATTCAATCGAGTCTTGGAGCTTTTTCAAAATCCCGCGATGACGCAACTGAAGCGGTTGCTGAAGGCATTGGCAGGTTTGCCGAAACCATAGGCTTGCGCAAACTGGAAGATGTTTTTGATCAGCGAGTCGCCGGAGCTCTGGAAAGGATCGGGATTCCAAGCGTACTGGAGTTGGCGCAACTTCGCGAACAAGTTGACGTGTTGTCGCGCGAGGTTGCCGTTTTGACGTCAAGGCTAAAGAAATAGCCGTGCTTGTGGGATTTCAAGTACCTGCAGTCGGCCGAGAAATATAACGAAGCTGAGATGAAGACTCGCGACCGTATTCTTGAGATGACGTTGAAATTGTTCAACGAAGAGGGCGTTGCCAAAGTTTCAACCAACAGGATTGCCGATGAGTTGGGCATGAGTCCCGGCAATCTCTATTACCACTTCAAGAGCAAGGAGCACCTGGTTGAGTGGTTGTTACGTCGCCTCGAATCTGACCTTACTCCCTTCATGCAGTCAGGTGACACCTTGGTGGCGCTTGATGACATGTGGCTGTCGCTTCATCTTTCCTTTGAGGTGATTGAAAAGTATCGATTCATTTATACCGATGTCGACTTTTTGCTGCATGAGTTCCCGCGTTGCGGTGAGCGGATTCGCAATATGACTTTGTCCGCCGTCGAGACTGCGCGGACAGTTTGTTCCAATCTCGCGCGGAGTGGTGTATTGAAGGCCGAGGGAGCCGAAATTGACGATCTCGCCTTTCAGATCGTATTTACGTCGACCTGTTGGTCCACGTTCAGTCGGCTGTTGTCGCAGCAAGACGCTTCTGCGCCAGGATATGCTGCCTACCATGTACTGACCTTGTTGAGTCCGTATCTGGTCGAGGACCAGCGTCACTACATGAACTATCTGCGTGGCAAATACCTGAAATAAAAAAGCCAGACAGTGACTTGTCGCTGTCTGGCTTGAATTTGCCTAAATTTCAGTTTAGACGCGCTTGGTTTCCACCATCTGCAATGGTTCGTCTGGAGTGACTAATATCGGTTTTGGTTTGCGACCAAGAGGCTGAGCGGGGGCCGCATACGAGGGGGCGACGGAAGTGGATGCTGCCGTTTCAATCATCACCAATCCTGCATTTTGCAGCGATGCTGTTACATCGACGATATTTTCAATCGACTCGGCTGGAATGCTCGCCGCGGTCGCGACCTCGATCGGCTCTGCCTGCGCTGTAGAAACAGCCAGAGGTGCGACCAAATTTTCGGTTGCCGGTGCAGATGCAACGTCGTCTGAAGGAAGATGAATCGGCTCAGTAACAACAGGCGACGCGAACTCCGGTTGCATAGCCACCGGTTGAGCCTCTTCGACAACAGTTGGGGGCTCTGGTTGGAATGACCATTCGCGCTGCGACGGTGCTGATTCTTCCGCGGCATCTGTCGTGAATTTTTCATCAGGAGTGCTCGCCGTTGTTGCAGCAATATCGGCGCCATCTACCGACTGATCCGCAAACTGATTGACCTGGTTGCGATCACGATCGCCGCCCCGGCCTCGGCCCCGCCGCCGCCGCCGTTCGCCTTGTTGAACAGGCACGGGTGCTTCACCCACTTCGCCAACTGGCGTTTTTTGAGTCAGATCAGCGTCGAGCGTCACCGCCGTTTTTGGCGATTGATCTTGTCTCGGCGGACGTGGGCCTCTTTCCTTGCGCTGTTGATCACGGTTCTGGCCGTTGTTGGCCTGCTGGTCATCTCGTTTTACGTTCTGCGGCCTTGGTTCTCGTGGCTCCCGTGGCTCGCGGGTTTCCTTCTTATCACTGGCATCGCGAGGTTGGCGTTCCTCATTGCGTCCGTTCCGGTTGTTCCGGCCACGGCCATTCCGGCGCCCTTCACCACTAGGCCGTTCGCGTCGCGCTTGTTCACTGCGCTCGGGTTTTGCCGTTGCAACTTCTTCTTTGGCAGCCGGCTTCAGCCAAGAGAGCAGTTTCGAGAATAATCCTGTTTCCACTTTGGCAGGAGCTTCATCGACTTTGGCTTTGTGTTCCACGATTGGTGCCGGCTGATCCGGTGTGATTCCCTTGACTGCAGCCTGAGCTTTTGCTGGCTTTGCTTCAGTCTGCGCTGACGGCGGTTGGTAATTCTGCTCTGTCGGTTTTTCCGCCATTTGATAACTGGGAATGGCTGCACCGTCGGCGTTTAACTGATCGTGTCTCAAGCGAACAATTTCATGTGCCGGGGTTTCAAGGTGACGATTCGGTACGATGATGAGATTGACGCGATGGCGAACCTCAATACGCGCGATATCGACACGTTTTTCGTTGAGCAGAAAGGTGGCGACGTCAACGGGAACCTGCACATGCATCGCACCCGTATTTTCCTTCATTGCCTCTTCTTCGAGAATGCGCAGGATGTGCAGTGCTGCGGACTCCGTTGAACGGATATGCCCCGTGCCCGTGCAGCGAGGGCAGGTGATATAGCTGGTCTCTGCCAAGGCAGGACGCAAGCGCTGGCGAGACAGTTCAAGCAGACCGAAGCGTGAAATCTTGCCGGTCTGAACGCGCGCTCGATCATGATGCAGCGCATCGCGTAGCCGATTTTCCACTTCGCGCTGATTCTTCGAAGACTCCATGTCGATGAAGTCGATGACGATCAGACCACCAAGGTCGCGCAGGCGAAGCTGGCGCGCTATTTCGTCTGCAGCCTCGCTATTGGTGCGCAACGCAGTTTCTTCAATATCGCTGCCTTTGGTGGCGCGGCCGGAGTTAACGTCAACGGAAACAAGGGCTTCTGTATGATCAATGACGATGGCACCGCCTGATGGGAGGTTGACCTGCCTTGAATAGGCCGATTCAATTTGATGCTCGATCTGGAATCGTGAAAAGAGGGGGACATCATCCTGATAGCGTTTGACCCGGCCAACGGCGCCAGGCATGACATTGTTCATGAATTGCTGCGCTTGCTCAAAGATGTCGTCCGTGTCGATAAGGATTTCACCAATTTCCGAGTGAAAGTAGTCGCGAATGGCGCGAATCACCAGACTTGATTCCTGATAGATGAGGAAAGCGCCCGACTGTGCGTTCGCCGCGCCTTCGATTGCAGTCCATAGTTGCTGCAGGTAGTTCAAGTCCCATTGCAGCTCTTCGACATTGCGACCAATGCCGGCCGTTCGTGCAATCAGGCTGGTCCCTGCCGGAACTTGCAATTGATCCATTACTTCACGAAGTTCCTGGCGGTCTTCACCTTCAATACGCCGCGAAACGCCACCACCACGGGGATTGTTGGGCATCAGCACCAGATAACGCC
>CANJXH010000097.1 GCA_947478755.1 Betaproteobacteria bacterium
ATGCAGCGCCGACGTTCGACGATCGCCTGAAAGAGATCCATTTTGGCGCGTGGGAAATGCGTGCCTGGGACGACATCCCCCGTGCAGAGATTGATGCGTGGTCGGGGGCGACGCTGGAACAGGCGCCGCCCGGCGGTGAATCGGTCGCCACGCTTTATCGGCGCGTGGCGGAATTCATGCGCGAGCGTCGGACTGCCGGCGATGAAACGCTGGTGCTGGTCACCCATGCCGGCGTGATGAAAGTCTGCTGCTCCTTGCTGCTGGGACTGCCCGACGACGAATGGCAGGGGATGCGCTTTGAGTACGGCACGGTCTCGCTGATCGATACCGGGCAGCTGCTCTGGCACAATAAGTCCGATGTCTGATCCCGTTCCTTTCGACCTGCTGCGCCGCGCACTGGTGATCAAGCTGCGCCATCATGGCGACGTGCTGGTGACCTCACCGGTGCTGACAGCGCTGAAAGCGCGGGCGCCGCAGTGCGAAGTGGACGCACTGGTCTATGCCGACACGGCACCGATGCTGCTGGGGCACCCGGCGCTCGCGCAGTTGCACACGATCGACCGCAAGTGGAAACAGTTGGGCATTTTCGGACAGGTTGCGGCCGAATGGCGGCTGCTGCGCGAATTGCGCGCGCGCAAGTACGACCTCGTGATTCACCTCACCGAACACCGCCGTGGTGCCTGGCTGACACGTCTGCTGCGGCCGCGCTTCAGCATCGCACCGGAACTGGCGGGGCGAGGCGCCTTTTGGCGCGGCAGCTTCACGCACCACTACCACCTCGACAAGACCGGCAAGCGCCATGCGGTAGAGTACAACCTCGATGCCCTGCGAGCACTTGGTATCGACCCGCCCGAGGCGCAACGCCAGCTGGTGCTAGTGCCCGGTGCGGACGCAGAAGCAAAAATTGCCGGGCTGATGCGCACGCATGGTCTTGCGCCAAAGCAATTCGTCCAGCTGCATCCCGGTTCGCGCTGGGTCTTCAAGTGCTGGCCGGCGGAAAAGACTGCCGCATTGATGGATGCGCTGCACGCGCAGGGACGGCGACTGGTGGTGACTGCCGCGCCGGATGCGAAGGAGGCCGCACTGCTTGACGCGATCCGGCATCACACAGGCGCGCCCTTTGTCGACCTTTCCGGCCAGTTGACGCTGAGCGAGCTCGCTGCGCTGACGGCACAGGCGCAGCTGTTTGTCGGCGTCGATTCGGCACCGATGCATATCGCGGCAGCGATGGGTACGCCGACCGTGGTGCTGTTCGGCCCTTCCGGCGACAAGGAATGGGGGCCGTGGCAGGTACGGCATCGCATCGTGACCACCGACCACGCCTGCCGCCCCTGCGGCCGCGCTGGCTGCAACGACAGCAAGGTCAGCGATTGCCTGGTGACACTGCCGGTGGCGAGCGTGTTGGCTGCGGCAAACGAGTTGCTGTGATGAAGCTGGCGCTGGTACGACAGAAGTACAACCCCTTTGGTGGTGCGGAGCGTTTTGTCGACCGCGCGCTGCAGGCGCTGCGCGCACAAGGTGCCGCGGTGACCTTGATCACGCGCGAGTGGAAGGATGCAGATGAGGCCGGGCGCAATGTGTACGGCGTGCGCATCTGCAATCCTTCGTGGTTCACCCGCAGGGAACGTGACACCGGCTTCGCCCGCGCCGTTCAGCAGATCGTCGCGAGTGGCGAGTTCGATCTGGTGCAAAGCCATGAACGCATTCCCGGCGTGCACCTCTATCGCGCCGGCGATGGCGTGCATGCGACCTGGCTGGAACTACGGGCGCGGGCGCAATCTTCATTGGCACAACTGGCGACCCGGCTGCATCCCTGGCATCTCTACACGCTGGCGGCAGAAGCGGCGATGTTTCGTCACCCGCAGCTGCGTGCGGTGATCTGCAATTCGGAAATGGTGAAACGCGATATCGCGGCGCGCTACGGAGTTGCCGAGACGAAGCTGCAGGTGATCCATAACGGCGTCGACCTGGGCTACTTTCATCCCGGGCTGCGCGCCGAGTTGCGTAACCGGACGCGTGACGCGCTGAACATCCCCGCCAAGTCACCGCTGCTGCTGTTCGTCGGCTCCGGCTTCGAACGCAAGGGCGTCGGACCATTGTTGCGGGCGCTGGCGGCGATGCAAAACCCGGAAGCGCATCTTGTCGTGGTCGGCCGGGACAAGAAACAGGCGGCGATGGAAAAGCTGGCGGCCATGCTGGGCGTTGCCCATCGCACCCGCTTTGTCGGTGGACAGTCTGACGTGCGACCGTATTACGCCGCTGCCGACGTGTTTGCCTTGCCTACCCTGTACGACCCGTTTCCCAATGCGGCACTGGAAGCGCTTGCCTGCGGCCTGCCGGTGATGACCAGCCCCACCAGCGGTGCAGCCGAACTCGTGACGCCGGCGTGCGGGGCGGTGGTCGATGCGCTTGATCATGGCGCGCAGGCCACGGCGCTTGATCGCCTGATCGAAGACCCGTTGGCAATGCGCCACGCGGCGCGTGCAGCCGCCGAAACCTGCTCGCTGGACAACATGACGGAACAGCTGACAGCGCTGTATTCCACGCTTACCCCGTCAATCACAGAACTGCCGCGGGCCTGACCACTGCCCTTGGGGACGCCCGGCGGTACATCGTGCCGCCATGACTATCTGATTTTTGTTGTCATCAAGTCATCCAGGCCCGCCGCCATGTGTTTGCGGCAAAGCTCGATGAACTGACGCGACGTCGAGGTACGGTACTTCTGCTTGTTCAGCAGTATCAGGAACTGCCGGTCCATCTTGAGAAAGGGCGTTTTGAGTCGGACCAGGCTGCCACGCCGGAACGCTTCGCGCAAGGCAAGGCGCGAGATGCAACCGATGCCCAACCCCGACTCCACCGCACGCTTGATGGCCTCGGTATGGGCGAGTTCCAGTTTGATGTTCACGGCGGGCAACACGCCGGAAACCGCCAGGTCGAAGGTCTCGCGCGTGCCGGAACCGGGTTCGCGCACGATCCAGTCTGCAGCAGCAAGATCGTCGGGGGTGAGGCGTCGCTTTCTCGCCAAGGGGTGGTCGGGTCCGGCAAAGACTTCCAGGATGTCATCTCCCCAGTGCATCACCTCAATGTCCGGGTGCTGGCAGCGGCCTTCCACGAGGCCAAGGTCGAGCTCGAAACTTGCCACCTTGGCAATGATGTGCGCGGTGTTTTCAACCGCGAGGGTGACTTTGCTGCCGGGATGACGTTGCATGAAGTCGCTCACGATCAGGGTGCCGAGATAGTTGCCGATGGTGAGGGTAGCGCCAACGTGCAGTTCGCCCGGTGCATCCTGTGCCTGCAACAGGCCTTCCAGCTCGCGCGCGCGATCAATCAGTTCAGTTACGCGTGGCAGCACCGACGTGCCCAGCTCGTTGAGCCTGATCCGCTTGCCAATCCGATCAAAAAGCTGCATGTCGAACTGACGCTCAAGCTCGGTCAGCGCCGCACTGGTGGCCGACTGCGAAAGTGCCAGCTGCTCTGCCGCACGCGACACGCTTTGCTGGCGAGCGACGGCAACAAAGATTTCAAGCTGGCGCAGACTCAGTTTCATGCGTCTTTATATCTGTTTTATCGATTAATGTTATCAATATTAATCGATTTACTGGCTATACGAAACCACCTACGATGGCGGCCATACCAATCCCGCAACAGGAAAACATCATGGCAGCCCACGCTTCGGAACGCGTTTTGAGCGTACACCACTGGAACGAAACCCTTTTCAGCTTCACCACCAGCCGCGACCCGGCACTGCGTTTCGAGAACGGCCATTTCGTCATGATGGGGGTCGAAGTCGATGGTCGCCCGCTGATGCGGGCATACAGCATCGCCAGCGCCAATCATGATGACTTTCTGGAATTTTTCAGCATCAAGGTGCAGGATGGCCCGCTTACGTCACGCCTGCAGCACCTCCAAGTGGGCGATGAAGTGCTGGTGAGCCGCAAACCCACCGGAACGCTGACGATCCACGACCTCAAGCCGGGCAAGCACCTCTACCTGTTCGGCACCGGCACCGGCCTCGCTCCCTTCCTGTCCATCATCAAGGATCCGGAAACCTATCAGCGCTTTGAAAAGGTAGTGCTGGTGCATGGCGTGCGCCAGGTGGATGAACTCGCCTACAAGGAAGTCATCACCGAGGAGCTTCCGTCCAACGAATACTTCGGCGAAGACGTGCGCCAGAAACTGATCTATTACCCGACGGTGACGCGCGAGCCCTTCCGCAACCGCGGCCGCCTGACCGACCTGATCGAAAGCGGCAAGCTGTTCGAGGACATCGGCCTGCCACCGCTCGACCCCGAGGTTGACCGCGCCATGCTCTGCGGCAGCCCCGGCATGCTGAAAGACACCTGCGAACTGCTCGATGCACGCGGCTTCCATGTCTCGAAGCATATCGGCGCACCTGGCGACTACGTCATCGAAAGGGCGTTTGTCGAGAAGTAACTGCGGCGCCGTTCAGACTTCCCCAGATTCCCATGTCCCGCAGGCTTGCGGGTTGCTAGAATCCGCTCCATCCGAGACTCGACGCGAAATCAGGATATCGCCTGACAGTCATGGCGACATTACTTGGGAGGAGCCTGATGACTGAAGCCTGCGCACGAAGCGACCTGGTGGTTTTCGTCCACATACCGAAAACCGCCGGGACGACGCTTAACGCGCTGCTTGCACACCACTATTCCGCAGATCAGATCTACGAGATCATGATGCGCGGCATGTCGGTGACCACGTCGACCCCGCTTATTTCGGCGTCGAAGATTCGTCGTCTGAAGCGCGCCCTGAAGCACGACGACGAATTGCGCGTGATTCATGGCCATTTCGACCTTTCCCTGGGCAAGCTGCTGCCGACAAGGGCGAAGCTTGTCACGCTGTTGCGCGATCCGGTCGAGCGCGCCATTTCGCACTATTTTCACTACCGCAAGATGCAGTTTGATCCGATCAATCCGCTGGCCATGCGTTCGAGCCTTTCGGAGTGGGTCGGCAACTGCGGCCTGGTCGAAATGGACAATGGACAAACACGCCGTCTTGCCGGCGACATGGACAAACCCTTCGGGCAGGTCACGCAGGCGATGCTGGAACGCGCAAAGGAAAACCTGTCGCGCTTTTCAGTGGTGGGCCTTACAGAGCGCTTCGAGGAAACCCAGGTACTGCTCAACAAGACGTTTGATTGGCCGCTGTATCGCTACACGCCGCGCAATGTCAGCGAGTTGCGCCTGCATCGCAGCGAAGTCAGCGATCAGGATGTCCGGTTCATCATGGATTGCAACCGCTTTGACATGGAACTCTACCGGTTCGCCGCAGAGCTCCTCGAACAAGCCGTCAGCAGGTTCAACATGGTTGAGGAGCTGTCCGCCCTGCGCAACGCGCCGGAACATGTCGAACCGATTCGTACCGAAACAATCAGGGTGCCCACGGCATATCAACGCGCCAAGTCGGCCATTAACACCTTCCTGCGTAGCAACCAGACGCAGAAACTGATGCTTCCTGTCTGCCTCTACTGGCTGTCAACCATGGCCTCCAGCGACTCGGCTGCAATCCTTGCACAGCTATAATCCAAGCCTGCATGGCAATCCGATCCGCACGACATCCGTCCCTGATGAAGCACCAAGTCCGTTCGTCGATGCTGCCAGCAGTGCCTGCGCCCGTTCAGCAAGACGGCAGGGCCACCGTAAATTGACCAGATGACCGACCAATCCTTTACGACATCCAGCGCTGTGTATCGCCGTCTGTTGGCCTACGTACGGCCGTACTGGAAAGTGCTTGCAGTCGCGATGCTGACCATGTTGATCACGGCATCCACCGACTGGATGCTGGCCGCCCTGATGAAGCCTCTGCTTGATCGCGGCTTCACCGGCCAGGCGCCGCATTACCTCTATCTGGCACCGCTCGCCATCATCGCGCTGTTCGTGGTGCGGGGCCTGTTTGGCTACATTGCGTCCTATGCCCTCTCCTGGGTATCGAACCAGGTGATCTTCGAGCTGCGCCGCGAGATGTTCGAGCGCGTGGTTCGCCTGCCCACCGGCTATTTGCATGACAATCCCTCCAGCCGTTTGATCACCCGCGTGTCGAATGACGTCAATGGTGTTGCGGCCGCGGCGACCTCCGTTGTCAGCACGTTGCTGCGCGACAGCTTGTCCGTGATGTGGCTGCTGGGTTTCCTCATCTACAGCAACTGGAAACTCACGCTGCTGATGGCGGTCGTCGCGCCACCGATGTCCTTTGTCGTGCGCGTATTCGGAAAGCGCACCCGCTCGATGACACGCAACACCCTGGTCAGTATCGGCACGATGACCCAGGTGCTGCAGGAGAGCATCGACGGGCACAAGGTAGTCAAGGTCTATGGCGGCGAAACACAGGAGATGAAGCGCTTCAACAAGGTCAATGGAGATCTGCGCCGCTTTGCCATCCGCCAGGGCATCGCAGCAGCCGCCA
Organism: Betaproteobacteria bacterium; assembly: GCA_947478755.1. Taxonomy (GTDB): domain Bacteria; phylum Pseudomonadota; class Gammaproteobacteria; order Burkholderiales; family Rhodocyclaceae; genus Georgfuchsia. The sequence continues at coordinate 6,421 of CANJXH010000097.1, forward strand.
CGGTTCCGCTGGTGCAGATATTCGCCTCCTTTGCCGTTGCCTTTACCGTGTATATCGCGCTGTCGCAAAACTCGAGTGGCGCCATGACAGCCGGCGGCTTTGTCTCTTTCATCATGGCCATGCTGCAGTTGCTCTCGCCGATCAAGAGCCTTGCCGACGTAAACGCCCCGCTGCAACGCGGCCTTGCTGCAGCCGAAAGCGTGTTTACCCTGCTCGACGAGAAGCCTGAGGACGATCGCGGCACCCATGAACTGCAGCGTGCCAGCGGAAAGATCGTCATGGAGGCCGTGCGCTTTCGCTACCCCGGTGCCGGCAATGAGGCGCTGGCGGGCATAGACATCAGCATCGAACCGGGGCAGACCGTTGCCCTGGTCGGTCCATCCGGCGGCGGCAAGACAACATTGGCCAACCTGCTGCCGCGCTTCCATCACGCCACTGCCGGACGGATTCTGCTCGACGGTTACGATCTCGAGGAGCTCAAGCTGTCCAGCCTGCGCGCCAATATCGCGCTGGTCAGCCAGGATGTCGTGCTGTTCGACGACAGCATTGCCAACAACATCGCCTACGGCAACCTCGCGAGCACCTCGCGGGCCGAGATCGAGGCTGCAGCGCGTGCGGCGTATGCCCACGATTTCACTTCCGTGATGCCGCAGGGTTACGACACGTCGATCGGTGAAAACGGCATAAGACTCTCCGGCGGTCAGCGCCAACGAATCGCCATCGCCCGTGCGCTGTTGAAGAATGCGCCCATCCTGATCCTCGACGAGGCCACCTCTGCGCTCGATTCGGAATCGGAAAGGCAGGTACAGGCCGCCCTTGAACGATTGATGGAGGACAGGACAACGCTGGTGATCGCGCACCGCCTCTCGACCATCGAGCATGCGGACAGAATCGTCGCCATGGAGCACGGGCGGGTTGCGGAGCAGGGTACGCACGCCGAACTGCTCGCCGCCGACGGGCTCTATGCGAAGCTTTATCGCATGCAATATGCCCTGGAGAAAGGCATATGACCGGGCGCTCACCAAGCGATGCTGTGAGGGCGGCGTGAGGATTGTTCATACCGAAGCCAGTTGCGGTTGGGGCGGGCAGGAGATACGGATTCTCGAAGAGTCGAAGGGCATGATCGAACGCGGTCATGAAGTTCTGCTGCTGTGTCCGCCGGAATCAGGCATCCATACCGAAGCCGTACGCTGGGGTGTTGCAGTCGAGGCGCTGCCGATCGGTCGAAAAAAATTGCAGGGGGTTCTGGCCCTGCGCCATTGGCTGCAAACCCATCGCATCGACATTCTCAATACGCACAGTTCCACTGACAGCTGGCTCACAGCCCTGGCCTGTGCATCGCTGTCGCAATCACCGCCGCTGGTCCGCACCCGCCATATTTCCGCGCCAATTCCGGACAACGGCCCGACGCGCTGGCTCTACACCAGGGCAACGCACCATATCGTGACGACGGGAGAAGCCTTGCGTCGCGAGCTGATTGAACGCAACCGCTACCCAGCTTCGATGATCACCTCGGTACCCACCGGAATCGATCCGGCGCGCTTTTACGCCGGCGACAAGCCGCGTGTTCGCCAATTGCTCGGGCTGGACACTGATGGCCATTACCTGGGCATCGTCGCCACCCTGCGCAGCTGGAAAGGTCATCTTTACCTGCTTGATGCCTTTTCCCGAATCGAGGCGCCGGACTGGAAGCTGTTGATCGTCGGCGACGGACCAATGCGCGAAGCGCTGCAAAAGCGTGCCGATGAATTGGGCATGCAGGGGCGCGCCATATTTGTTGGCCAGCAAACCGAGCCGGAAAAATGGCTGCGGGCGCTGGATATCTTTTGCCTGCCCTCGTACGCCAACGAGGGAGTACCTCAGGCGCTGATACAGGCCATGATGACGGAGTTACCGATCGTGACAACGCCAGTCGGGGCCATTGGCGAATTGATCAGCGACGGCAGCACGGGACTGATCGTCACACCAAAATCGGCTGAGGCGCTGGCCACCGCCATCAGCAAGCTGATGCGGGACACGGCGACGGCAGCGGCATTGGGGCAACGCGCCCGGGCGGCGGCGGTTGCCTCCTATTCGCGCGAAGCCATGCTCGACCACATGACACGAATTTTCGAGTCGGTACTCGCCGGTTCGCAGACCGCGTGACGACAATGCGGGTGCCGAAAACAATTCTTGTCATCAATGTCAGCCGGATCGGTGACACGCTGCTGGCCACGCCCGCGATCCGTGCGCTTGCAGAACACTGGCCCGATGCCGAACTGACCGTGCTGGCCCACCCGGGTCGCCAGGAACTGCTGCTGAACCTGCCCTTCATCGATCATGTCGGCGACATCGAAAAAAACCGCGCCCGCTGGCTGGGGCACTTCGGCGGCAAGCAATATGACCTTGCCGTGGTCTTCGGCTTTGATGTTCCTCTGGTGAAATATGCCTTGCGGGTGGCGCATTCGGTTTGCGCATTTCGCCAGCAAGACGAAGCCGTCAATCGGCAACTGGTTTTTGCTGCCGAGCCCTATGTTCCCAACAGCGGCCATATTGCCAAGCTTCAACTCGGCCTCGTCCAGACGCTCGGGGTCGATACCGACAATCTCGCACTCGCCTATCGGGTCGGCGATGACGAAGCCGAGTGGGCGCGGGAAACCTTGTCGCGCGACGTCGGCAATGTATCGCGTCCGCTGATCGGGCTACAGATCGCCAGCTTTCCGACCAAGGCCTATCGCGACTGGCCGCTGGAAAACTTTGCCGAGATTTGCGAACGGGCCAGGTTGCGCTGGCCGTCGGTTCACTTCCTGATCTTCGGCGGCAGCGCCGAAGCGCAACGCACCGAAGCCTTGCATCAGCGATTCAAGGACTGCTCGACGCTGTATGCCGGACGCCTGACGCTGCGTCAGACTGGTGCCTTGATGCAACGCCTCGATCTGTTTCTCGGCGTCGACACCGGGCCAACCCATATCATGGGTACACTCGGGCGACCGATGGTTGTGCTCTATCATCCTGCCCATTCCAGCTGGAAGCTGGCGCCGCCGGCGCGGCGCGGATTTGTCGCGATCGACCACCCGCAAGCAGCCAGCGTTGATCAGGAAACTGCCTCGATGGCCGGCATCGGTGTCGATGCGGTCTGGGAGGCGATGCGGGCACTGGCCGAAAACGAAGCATCTTTTGCAGGCAACACCCTTTAACCGCTCTTTGCAGGCATCTACATCAATGATCCCAATCGAGTATGTCAGCTTCAATGTCCGCGCCGACCGTACCCACTACGTGGCGAAGCGCTTCGCAAAATATTTCTCGAGACGCGTACTCGATGTCGGTTGCTATGAGGCGCCGCTTCGAGCCCTGTTGCCCGCCGGCCAGTATGTCGGTGTCGACATGGCCGGCAATCCGGATATCCAGCTGAATCTGGATGCCGCCGAACGTCTGCCCTTTGCCGACAATGAATTCCCCACCGTGATCAGCATCGAAACGCTGGAGCATCTGGAAAACCTGCATCGCATGTTTGGCGAACTGGTTCGCGTCAGCAGCGAATATGTCATCGTGTCATTGCCCAACTGCTGGCGCGACGCCAGGCGCCCGATCGAGCGCGGACGCGGTGACTTTGCCCACTACGGTTTGCCGGTTGAACGCCCGCAGGACCGGCATCGCTGGTTTTTCAGCTTCGGTCAGGCACGCACTTTCCTGACCGGCATGGCAGACAAGCACGGCATGAAGGTCGTCGACATTTTCGGCACGGAGCAGCCAAGAAATCCGCTGGTCCGTTTTGTTCGGCATTTGCGCTACGGGCCCGACTGCTACTCCAACCGTTACGTCCAGACGGTCTGGGTGGTCCTTTCGAAGCAGGACCGGCCGGGCTGATCAATTCACAGAGCTGACACCCACCATGACTCGATGGCTTTTTCTTTTTCTGTTCGCAGTTGCCGAGAGAATTCGGCGCAAGTCGAAAATATCGCTGGCGGCGTACATCAAGTCGCCGAAATTCCTGCGCATGGGATCCCGTTGCGCCATCCTCAGCGGATGCATGATCGATGCACCGGGTCCGTCCATGCTTGTCCTGGGAAACCAGGTCAGCCTCAACCGCAACGTCTATCTCGGCGCATTCGGCAAGTCTTTCGAAGTTGGTGACCGCACGCAATTCAATCGAAATGCCTATGTCGACGGTCGAGGCTCGGTGCGGATCGGCCGCGACGTGCTGATCGGACCGTATGCAAAGCTGATTTCCTATCAGCACCGGTTTTCCGACATCGACCGGCCAATGATCGACCAGGGAATTGATCTTGCGGAAATCGTCGTGGAAGACGATGTCTGGATCGGCGCCGGTGCGGTGGTGCTGGCTGGTGTCACCATTGGTCACGGTTCAATCGTTGGTGCGGGTGCCGTGGTCACCCGCTCCTGCCCCCCCGTATTCGATCCTCGGCGGCGTTCCCGCGCGAATCATTGGCACGCGGGAGCAATTGCAGGCAACTGCGGAGCGATCACGCTGACACAAGGCACAAATAGCCTCAGTTCAACCAAGGGCATAGGGGCCGTTTTGTCATAATTCCCGACTCTGGCGCTTTTCAGGCTTTGCCGCCTTCATGTAATGGGTGAAATACCAGCCGTACCTGCGCAATGTCCGGGCAAACGCGGCCTGCTTTCGCTTGCCGTGTTTGGCGCGCTCGTTTTCGTTTATTCGATC
>CANJXH010000098.1 GCA_947478755.1 Betaproteobacteria bacterium
CCTCTGACAAGTCGTAGAAGCGACAGATCAGATTTACCAGGGTGCTTTTCCCGGAACCACTGTGGCCGACGAGTCCGATCATCTCGCCTGGGCGAATGGCGAGATTGAGATTGCGGATCACGGAACGGTTTCCATAGCGAAACCCTGCTTCACGTATCTCGATGGCGCCCTTCACCTCTTTCAGATGAACCGGCGTCACCGGCTCGGGCACGCTCGATACATGGTCGAGGATATCGAAGATGCGCGTGGCCCCCGAGGCAGCCTTCGGTGTCACCGAAACGATGCGGCTCCTGGAGTCGAGTCGCGAATAAAAGCGGCCGATGTAGGCAAGAAAGGCGGTGAGTACGCCGACCGTGATCTGGCTTTTGGAGACCTCCCAAATGCCAAAACCCCAGACCACCAGCAAGCCAAGCTCGGTCAGCAGCGAAACCGTTGGCGAAAACAGGGACCATATCTTGTTCAGGCGGTCATTGACCGCAAGATTGTGCTTGTTGGCTTCGCGGAAACGCACAGTCTCCCGTTCTTCCTGCGCGAAAGCCTTCACCACGCGAATGCCGGGGATGGTGTCAGCGAGTACGTTGGTGACTTCCGACCAGACGCGATCGATTTTTTCAAAGCCGGTCCGCAACCGATCGCGGACGATGTGGATCATCCAGGCGATGAACGGCAAGGGAAGAAAAGTCACGACAGCCAGCCAGGGATTGATCGCAAACAGAATCACTGCCGTCATCACGATCATCAGCACATCGGTGGCAAAGTCGAGCAGGTGCAACGACAGGAAGACGCAAATGCGGTCTGATTCCGAACCGATACGCGACATCAGGTCCCCGGTACGCTTGCCGCCAAAGTACTCCAGCGACAGGCGCAGCAAATGCTCGTAGGTGGCGGTTCGCAGGTCAGCGCCGATGCGCTCCGACACGAGGGCAAGGATGTAGGTCTTGATCCAGCTCAGCGCCCACGCGACGATTGCCGCGAGTGCCAGGCCGCTTAGCAGCCGTCCGACCAGCATCACGTCAATCGGTACGCCGTTCTGATACGGAATCAACACGTCGTCCATCAGCGGAATGGTCAGATAAGGTGGCACCATGTTGGCCGCCGTTGCCGCCAGGGTCAGCAGAAAGCCGGCCAGCAGCTGCCCGCGATAAGGCTTTGCAAACCGCCACAGACGCAGCAGTGTCCAGGTGGACGGCGGGGCATGTATCTCGCGCGAGCAAATCGGACATTCCTCTTCGCCGGGCTCGAGTACCGCCTTGCATTGCGGACAGACATTGTCCTCTCGGGGGCGAGGGGGCTGGCCAGTGGTAATGCTTTCGACACGCCGCTCAAAGCCATCCAACAGTCCGACTGCGTCAACATTCTGTCCCAAGGTAAAACGCCAGGTCGCCAAACGACCTGTGTCGTCCTCAAGCGACAGGGTACCTACGCCGGCATAGTCGAAATGGCGCAGCACCAAGCCGGCCCTTAATTTCCAGGTCAGCCATTGTTGCTTGCTGTCGCAGACCAGCAAACGCTGATCGGTAAGTACCATCAGGCCGGATTGAAAGTGCAAATGGGCATCCAGATCGGTCCTAGCCCATGCAACGGGTTCTTCATTGGCGGCCAGCAAAGGCTTCAATGCCGGCTCCCATTCTGGCGGCAGCTTGTCGCCAGAGGAACGGGGGCGTATCGAAAGGGGCTTGGTAGTTGTCATGCGAGATGTAAAAATGCGGCCATGGGCGCAAATCAGCCTGATGGGGCAGCGAGTATAGCCCACTGCAATTCATGTTTTCCCGGCTCTGATCAATGGTTTCAAGCACTGTTCGCCTGCAAAAATATTGTTATCCACCCTGTCAGCAAATTGCCTCGACTTTGCGTTATTGCGTTCTACGGCCTACTGCAACGAAATGACAAAAAAAGATATCCGGTTTCTGCGTATCACCTATCTGGCTGGTCCCAATATCTGGACTTATCGCCCCGCCCTCGAAGCCTGGGTTGATATCGGCGCTTTCGAGGATCTGCCATCCAACAAGTTGCCGGGTTTTGTCGACCGTCTGGTGGCATGGCTACCGGGACTTGAAGTCCATCGCTGCGGCATCGGAGAACCAGGCGGTTTTGTCCTGCGTCTGCGCGAAGGTACCTGGATGGGTCACATCCTTGAACACGTGACACTGGAACTGCAGAACCTGATCGGTATGCGCACCGGGTTTGGCAAGGCGCGCAGCACGTCCACCAACGGCGTCTACAAGGTTGCCATCCGTTCGCGTGACGAAAAGACATCCCGGGCATGCCTCAACACCGCGCGTGAATTGCTGCTGGCCGCCGCCGACGACCAGCCTTTTGAACTGTCAACCCATCTGGCCGCATTGCGCGAACTGGCCGAATCCCAATTTCTCGGCCCCAGCACTGCCTGCATCGTTGACGGCGCCACCGAACGGCGCATCCCCTCGATACGATTGTCGGAAGGCAATCTGGTACAACTGGGTCATGGCGTCAAAAGCCGCCGTATCTGGACTGCCGAAACCGACCATACCAGCGCCATCGCCGAAGGCATTTGCAGTGACAAGGATCTGACCAAGACCCTGCTCGCGGCATGCGGCGTACCCGTGCCGGAGGGCAACGCCGTCAACAGTCCCGAAGAGGCGTGGGAAACCGCGCAAGACCTTGGTCTGCCGGTCGTTGTGAAACCTGCAGATGCCAACCATGGACGCGGGGTCTACGTCGATCTGTCTACCGAGGATGACGTCAAGACCTCCTACACCCGCGCTCTGCTCCACAGTGACAGCATCATTGTCGAACGCTTCATTCCCGGTAACGAACACCGTCTGCTGGTCGTTGGTCAAAAGGTCGTCGCTGCCTCCAGGGGCGAAAGTGCCTGGGTCACTGGTAACGGGCAATCAACAATTGAGCAGCTGATCGCCAGCCAGATCAATTCCGACCCACGTCGCGGCGAAACGGAAGAGTTCCCGCTCAACATCATCACGCTGAGCGAAGATTCCGCGAACGCCTACGATCTTGCACGTCGCGGATTCACTCCGCACTCGGTACCGGCAGAGGGACAGCGGGTACTGATACAGCGCAACGGCAACGTCGCGTTCGACGTGACTGACGATGTCCACCCCACTGTTGCTGCAACGGCGGCGTTGGCGGCACGGATTGTCGGTCTGGATGTCGCCGGCATCGATCTCGTGGCCGAGGACATATCGCGTCCGCTGCGAGAACAGGGCGGTGCAATCGTTGAAGTCAATGCCGGTCCCGGGCTGCTGATGCACCTGAAGCCAGCCACGGGAGCGCCGCGTCCGGTAGGAAGAGCCATTGTCGACCACCTGTTTGGCGAGAACGAAAATGGCCGCATCCCGATCGTTGGCGTGACCGGGACCAAGGGCAAGACAACCGTCTCGCGCCTCCTCGGGCGCATACTCAAGCTGAGTGGCAAACACGTGGGTCTCGCCTGCGGAGATGGGCTGTTCTTTGATCGACGGCCGGCGAAAACCGGTAATTGCGCAAGCCGAAAACATGCCCACCGAGTCCTGCTGACGCGATCGGTAGAGGCCGCGGTATTTGAAAACGGAAGCCGCACCATTCTCGGCGAGGGTCTTGCCTACGACCGCTGCCAGGTCGGCATCGTCACCAACATCGCGCCCGGCGATGCCGATCCGGAGTATTACGTCGACGATGCCGAACAGATGTGCAACGTCTATCGAACCCAGGTCGACTTGGTGCTCGATGACGGCGCTGCGGTATTGAACGCTGGTGATCGCAAGGTTGCCGATATGGCGACGCTCTGCGATGGCGAAGTCATTTTCTTCAGCATGGATGAAAACGCGCCGCCACTTGCCGACCATCTGTCAAATGGCGGACGCGCAGTGATGGTTCGCGACAATCGGATTGTTCTTGTCAGCGGCGTGGAATCCACGCCGCTGTCCGACCTGAAGTTCATCCCCATGACAGCCAATGCCGCACCCGCCTATCAAACGGAAAACGTTATGGCAGCGGTCGCGGCAGCGTGGGCACTGGGGATTTCGCGCGAACTGATTCGTGCCGTGATCGAAACTTTTGACCCGAGCCGGACCGAGGCGCAGGAAAAGCCGGGCATCCTCAACGCTCACGCCTGAGTAAAAATGGGCAAACAAAACCAGATTGAGTCAATGACAACCACGCTTGATGTATCGCGCATCCGCGCATTGCGCGGCCCGAACCTGTGGAGCCGCCACACGGCAATCGAAGCCATTGTTTCCTGCAAGGGGGATATCCATGGCGGCACGGGCTATCTGGCGCGGCTGCGCCAGCGATTTCCCGAAGTGGGATATCAACTGCCAAACGACAGCAACGATGCACTGCCCCTGCCCAATGCGCTTGAACTTGCAACCCTGAGCCTGCAGGCTCAGGCAGGCTGCCCGGTAACCTTCAGCCGTACCGTTCAAACCGTTGAACGAGGCGTATTCCAGGTGGTGGTCGAGTACACGGAAGAGGCGGTTGGCCGACTGGCCTTTGAATACGCTCAGGCACTCTGCATGGCAGCATTGCACGATCAGCCCTTTGACCTTGCGGCAGCGCTCTCCGCCCTGCGTGATCTTGATGAGGATGTCCGTCTCGGACCAAGCACCGGTGCCATTGTGCAGGCCGCTGTTGCACGTGGCATTCCCTACCGTCGGCTGACCGAAGGCAGCCTGGTACAGTTTGGCTGGGGCAGCAAGCAGCGCCGGATCCAGGCCGCCGAATCGGACCGTACCAGCGCGATCGCCGAAGCGATTGCCCAGGATAAGGAACTGACCAAGACCTTGCTCCATGCCGCTGGAGTACCCGTCCCTGCCGGTCGACCGGTGGACGATGCCGAAGATGCGTGCGCCGCTGCGGCCGAATTCGGTTGGCCGGTGGTAATCAAGCCGCAGGATGGCAATCAGGGAAAAGGTGTGACCGTCAACATCACCAATGACGACAACCTGCGCGCGGCGTATCAGGCAGCACGGGAATTCAGCTCCTCCGTGATGCTTGAGCGCTACCTTCCCGGGCACGACTTCCGCCTGCTGGTCGTCGGCGACAGACTGATAGCGGCTGCAAGACGCGACCCACCGCACGTTGTTGGCGATGGCAAACGCACCGTGCGCGAACTGGTGGAGCAGGTCAACAGTGATCCACGCCGGGGCAGCGGCCATGCGACGTCACTGACCAAGATACGTTTTGACGACATTGCCCTCGCCCGCCTTGCCCTGCAGGGGTTCAATGCCGAATCGGTCCCGCCTGCGGGCACCCGCGTCGTGTTGCGCAATAATGCCAATCTCAGTACCGGTGGCACCGCAACCGACGTTACCGACGACGTTCATCCCGAAGTGGCGATGCGCGCTGTTGCTGCAGCGCAGATGGTCGGACTCGATATCTGCGGCATCGACGTCATTTGCGAAAGCGTGCTGAATCCGCTTGAAGACCAGAGTGGCGGCATTGTCGAAGTCAACGCGGCCCCCGGCCTGCGCATGCATCTGCAACCTTCTTACGGCAAAGGTCGTGCCGTCGGTGAAGCCATTATTGCCGACATGTTTTCGCCTGGCGAAAACGGCCGCATACCGATAGTTTCGGTCGCCGGGACCAATGGCAAGACCACCACGGTACGTCTGATCGCCCACCTGCTGACGAGCAATGGAAAGCGTGTCGGCATGACAGGTACTGAAGGCGTGCATGTCCAGGGTGAGTGCATCGACACCGGTGACTGCAGCGGTCCGCGCAGCGCACGCAACGTATTGCTGCACCCTGACGTTGATGCGGCGGTATTCGAAACCGCGCGCGGCGGCGTTTTGCGCGAAGGATTGGGCTTCGATCGCTGCGATGTGGCCGTGGTGACCAACATCGGCAGCGGCGACCATCTGGGCCTGAGCTATATCAGCACGGTAGAGGATCTGGCGGTCGTAAAACGCGTCATTGTGCAGAATGTCGCGCCGGAAGGCGTTGCCGTTCTCAATGCGGCAGACCCGATGGTGGCCAATATGGCCGACTTCTGCCCGGGCTCCGTTACCTTCTTTGCCGCTGACCGGCATCACCCCATCATCAGTACCCGACGTGCCCAGGGGCAACGCGTGATTTATGTTGATGACAACAAGATCGTTGCCTGCCGCGGGCAATTCGAGCAACGACTGCCGCTGGATCGCATCCCGCTGACGCGAAGTGGCACCATCGGTTTTCAGGTCGAAAATGTCATGGCAGCAGTCGGAGCCGCCTGGGCTCTGGGCATTTCCTGGAAAGTGATCTCCGCGGGTCTCGCTACCTTTGTCAGTGATGCAAATACAGTTCCCGGACGATTCAATATTTTCGAATATCGCGGCGCTACGTTGATCGCCGACTATGGGCATAACCCGGACGCGATTCTGGCATTGACCCGCGCGGTCGAGGCCATGCCGGCGAAGCGTCGCTCAATCGTCATCAGCGGCGCTGGAGACAGGCGCGATGACGATATCCGCCGTCAGACGCAGATAGTGGGCGACGTATTTGACCGGGTGTTCCTGTATCAGGATCAGTGCCAGCGTGGGCGTACCGATGGCGAGGTGCTGAGACTGCTTCGCGAAGGACTCGCGGACGCCAAGCGCACGACACATACCGAAGAAATTCGCGGCGAATTTCTCGCCATCGACTCAGCGCTGGCTGCGCTGGAAAAGGGCGACTTGTGTCTGATCCTGATTGATCAGGTTGATACTTCGCTGGCGCACATTGCGCGGCGCGTTAGCGAAGATTGATTTTTTGTTCAGGGCATCCCTGCCCCGCACAACAAATCAAATGCCCATAAAAAAAAGCAGGCGGGGTAACCCACCTGCTTTTTGCACAAGGCTGCTTGCGAAATTACTTGGCAGCAGGTGCTTCAGCAGCGGCGGCAGCCTTTTTAGCCTTCTTGTGATGCTTCTTGGCCTTCTTCGGAGCGGGGGCTTCAGCAGCCGGTGCAGCAGGAGCGGCAGCAGCAGCGGGAGCAGCAGGAGCGGCAGCAGCAGCAGCCTTGGGGGCATCAGCGGCGAAGGTAGTAGCAGCGAAAAGGCCAGCAACGAGGGCAGCGATCAGTTTGTTCATTTGTATTTCCTCTCAGTGATATCCATGGATTGGTTTTGACACGGCCTGCGAATTTTGGACCAATTCACCGGGCGTCGTTTCGATTAACGCGGCGCTTGCCATCCGGTTGACCGGCTTTCGAATTATTTACGTCATAGCGCCAGGCCCCGGGTGCCAGGCCGTCCAGGTTCCAGTCACCGATCGCCCACCGTATCAGGCGCAACGTTGGATAACCAACCTTTGCAGTCATCCTGCGCACCTGGCGATTCTTTCCTTCGCGCAGCGTAATTTCGAGCCACGATGCAGGAATTGCAGCCCGGTACCTGATGGGTGGATTCCGTGGCCATAAGACCGTTGGCTCCTCGACGTGCCTTACCTGGCATGGCTGCGTAACAAAGTCGCCGAGGTTGACTCCCTGCCGCAAGGCATCAAGTGCCACGTCATTCGGCAGGCCTTCAACCTGCACCAGATAGACCTTGGGCATTTTGTGGCGAGGATTGGCAATCCGCGCCTGCAGTGCACCGTCATCGGTCAGCAAGACCAAACCTTCGCTGTCCGCATCAAGACGTCCGGCAGCGTAAACTCCGGTAACGGGCACGACGTCCTTGAGGGTTGGGCGACCTTCGGTCGACGTAAATTGCGTCAACACCCCGAATGGCTTGTTGACCAGCACGATACGGGTCACGTGACGACGGTAGCTGCCTTGTTACGGCCAAAACGCAAGCCAGGCGGGTAGGGGAAAAAGTCGCGCACCATGCCCTTGCGAATATCCTCCTGGGCACCTTGCCAGAACTCGGGTTTCAAAAGATCAGCGTGATGCCTGAGAAACGCCTTGCGAATCTTCGGCGACACAAGGAGGAATGTCGAAAACTCTTCAGGAAACACATCGTTCCTGGCCACCGAATACCAGGGTTCGCTTGCCAGTTCCATCTCCGGATAGGGGGCCTCTGGAATCTGCCGGAAATTGCAATCCGTCATGTACTCGATCTCGTCATAGTCATAGAACACCACTCGCCCATAACGCGTAACGCCAAAGTTTTTCCACAACATGTCTCCAGGAAAGATGTTGGCGCTGGCAAGCTCACGAATCGCATTACCGTATTCCTGAACCACCTGATCAATCAGGTCGTCGCGACCGTCGCGCTCCGCCTGCTCCAGATAAATGTTGAGCGGCACCATTCGTCGCTCGATATAGACGTGCTTGATGATCAGGTCTGATCCCTCAATCTCGATCAGCGACGGCGCAAGTGACTTCAGCTGATTGATGACTTCCTGCGAAAAACGGGCCAAGGGCAATGCCGCGTCGGAAAACTCAAGTGTGTCGGCCATTCGGCCGACGCGGTCGACATTCTTGACCAACTGATATTTGTAGCGAACCGTTGCGTGATCAACATCCTTGGTCTTGCCGAAGACATCCTTGATCACCTTGAACACGTAGGGATAGGACGGCAGGGTGAATACAAACATCACCAGACCGGCAATGCCAGGCGCAACGATGAAGTTGTCCTGCGAGTGTCGCAGATGGCTAATCAAGTCGCGGAAAAACATGGTTTTGCCCTGCTTGCCCAGGCCCAACATTGTGTAAATCTCCGATCGCGGCTTGGCCGGCATGATGGAACGGAGAAATTGGACGTAGGCGGATGGCACCTCCATGTCCACCATGAAATATGCTCGAGAAAGCGAAAACAGAACGCTGATCAAACCCGGGTCCAGCAAGATGGTGTCCACAAACAGCGTATTGCGCCGATTGCCCATCACCGGAATCGCAAAAGGATACTCGACACTGCCATTGATGGCCTTGCCAATGACATATACAGCCTTGTTGCGATAGAAGCCGGAACTCAGTACCTGTATCTGCAAATTGGCCTCGCGTGGAGGCCAGTCGACAACATAGGCTTGAATGCAGCGATAAATGTTCGCCACATCAAGGTCGATATCTTCGAACGGTATCGACAAATGCAAATCAAGAAGCACCTTCTTTATACAGACCCTGAAACCATCCTCATTTGGGTAATAGGTTCGATACGCAGGCGGATCGGACTCGATGAATTCAGTCGAAATTGCGGGCCGCACGAAGATGAAGTCGTTATGGAAATAAGTGCGGTGCATGATGCGACAGAACACCGAGTTGAAAAAGGTTTCTGCCAATTCGGGCTGCTTGTGATTCAGCAGCAGGCCGATATAGTTCAGCTTGGTCTGCTGCCATGCCTCGTCATCGAGGTTTTCAACATAAAAGTCTCGCTGCAGAATTTCGGCTGTTTCCGCCACGCGATCGCTGTAGAACTGTATGCGCTCACGAACTGCAGTTTGAACCCCGTGCCAATCGGATGATTCAAAGCGTTTTTTTGCGCCGGCGGAAGTAGTTCGAAACAAGGCGTAATGCTTGTCGAACCCCGCAACAATTGTCTTGGCTATGCGGATTGCGACTGGGGTTTTTTTGGAAACGCCGGCCAACTGCGTGTTCATCTGTGAATCTCCTTTTGAGGTGCACATACTAGCATCGCGCAATTTTTCGAAGGAATTCAAGCTTTGCCGAAACCTCTGGTTTTTGCAGGATAATGCGAGGGCTCGCGGACGACGCCAAGACGTTTCTACAAGAAACTCAAGTCACGCCCCTGGGCCAAGTGCAGAACAACACAAACCACTTCACACAATGGAGATAGCATGTCCAAGTCGCTGATCAAGATCCCTGCCGAAGGGCAAAAAATCATTCCCGGCAAACCTGTTCCGGACAATCCGATAATTCCTTTCATCGAGGGCGACGGCATCGGCGTTGATATCACCCCGGTCATGCAGAAAGTTGTTGACGCTGCAGTCAACAAAGCCTACGGCGGAAAAAGAAAGATCTCCTGGATGGAGGTTTTTGCCGGAGAAAAATCGACCCAACTGTACGGACCCGACGTCTGGATGCCGGAAGAAACCCTGCAAGCCTGCAAGGACTATTCGGTATCGATCAAAGGGCCCATGACGACCCCTGTCGGAGGTGGAATTCGGTCGCTTAACGTTGCGCTTAGGCAGGAACTCGACCTTTACCAATGTGTGCGTCCGGTGCGCTACTTCAAGGGCGTTCCCTCGCCACTGAAAGACCCGACCAAAACCGACATGATCATCTTTCGCGAAAATACCGAAGATATCTATGCCGGTATCGAATGGCAGGCAGAAAGCGATGCCGCCAAGAAACTCATAAAGTTCCTGCAGGATGAAATGGGTGTAACGAAAATCCGCTTCCCTGCAACTTCAGGTATCGGTATCAAGCCGGTCTCCCGTGATGGTACCGAACGACTGGTTCGCGCGGCAATCAAATATGCGATCCAGAACAAACGAAAATCCGTGACGATTGTCCACAAGGGCAACATCATGAAATACACCGAAGGTGGCTTTCGGGACTGGGCCTACGCCCTGGCCAAAAATGAATTCGGCGGCGTTCCTATAGATGGTGGCCCCTGGCTCAAACTGCCGGATGGCATCATCATCAAGGATGCAATTGCAGATGCCTTCCTGCAGCAGATTTTGCTGCGCCCGGCGGAATACGATGTGATCGCCACACTGAACCTGAACGGGGACTACGTTTCTGATGCTCTGGCGGCACAGGTCGGCGGCATCGGGATCGCGCCTGGCGCCAACATCTCGGACCAGTACGCGGTGTTCGAAGCGACACACGGCACGGCACCGAAGTACGCTGGTCAGGACAAGGTAAATCCCGGCTCGCTGATTCTTTCCGCCGAAATGATGCTGCGGCACATGGATTGGAAAGAGGCAGCCGACCTTATTATCCATTCGATGGAAGCAGCCATCGCAGACAAGGTTGTCACGTACGACTTTGCCCGATTGATGGATGGAGCAACCGAGGTCAGCTGCTCTGCATTTGGCGACGCCATGATCGCGCGCATGTAAGCGGAATAGCGCTTCAAAAAGACAAAGCCCATCCGGGTATCCGGATGGGCTTTGTCTTTGGTGTCGGTACTGTCGCCGACGCCTTGTTTTGGGGCCTTTGCTAATTAGGCCTTCTGGATGTTGGAGGCTTGTTTGCCCTTGGGGCCTTGAACGACCTCAAAAGATACCTTTTCGCCTTCCTTC
>CANJXH010000099.1 GCA_947478755.1 Betaproteobacteria bacterium
ATAAACATGGAGTAAATCGCCATCACGACGGCAGTGACGCGTTGCGCCAGCCAGTCTTTCAGTCCGTAATGTGCGCCGACTACGATACGAGCCTTCATCAGATCACCCCCAGAAACTTGATTGCGACAATCAACGTCAAACCGAGGCTGATGGCCAAAACAACCCTGGCGGAGATTTGCGATTGCTGTTTTTCAATGCCGACATGCAGATCCAACAGCAAAAAGCGAACGCCTGCACAAAAATGATGCAGAAAAGCCCAGATCAACCCAAAAAGGAACAACTTGACCAAGGGGTGCGCCACGTAGGCTTGGAATCGGGCATGGCTTTCCTGATTGCTGACAGACAATTCGAAAAGATAGATTAGCCAGGGCAACAGCAGAAACAGACCGGCACCGCTGACACGATGCAGAATTGATACGTATCCGGCGAGGGGTAGTCGAATAGCGCTCAAAGTCAGGAACTTAGGTCGCTGTTTGGTACTTTGCATGCTCACTTCGGGCATAAGGCACGTTCTCCAGAATGGTGCGGCAACAGACTCATTTTGCTACGCACAAAATTATAAATGCAGGTCAATTCAGTTCGTTGAAATAACAGTGTTCCACAGTGGAATAAATTCCCCGGCGCCACTCGACCGGCTTGTCACCGTAGGTGAAACAGACGCGCTCAACAGAAAGCAAGGGGGTCCCTTCGGCCACGCCGAGCAGTTCGGCACTGGCGTGATCTGCAGGAATTGCCCTGACACGCTCTTCTGCACGAATCATGCGTACCCCAAACTTGCTCTCGAACAGCGTATAGAGCGAGCCTTGGTGTTCCTTGAGCACTTCAAGCGAGAGCCCTTCAAATACATCTCCGCGCAGGTAGATCTCATCTACAACGACCGGCTTGCCCGAGAACTGAAGAAGACGGCGAACGATGATGATGGGATCTCCCAGTTGTACATGCAAGACCCGAACAGCCTCCTGTCCCGCCTTCGCACGCCAGCATTCAAGCGGAACCGAAACGCTCGGTTCCACGCTGCCATCAAGTGCGACCAGGCGCAGGAAACGGAAAAACGCGCGCGGGTCGGAGTGGGTGGCGACAAATGTCCCTTTTCCCTGACGGCGCAGCAGCAAGTTTTCTGCGGCCATTTCATCAATGGCCTTGCGCACGGTGCCCTGGCTGACATTGAATCTGGTTGCCAACTCTGTTTCGCTGGGTATAGGCTCTCCCGGACGCCACTCGCCCGACTCAAGCCCCTGAAGAATCAGGTTCTTGATCTGGCGGTAAAGCGGACTGAAGGTGGGAGACTCATTGACCATGACGTCATTTCATCACAAAACACCCAATGCGTCTATAGAGCATCTTATGTCTTATATAAGACATAAGATAGATATTGACACAATGAACCATCATAATTAGACTCATCATCGCTGATCGCGGTCACCGAACCCGTACAGAACCTGAATATTCAATCCCACTACGTTCCACGCTTCCTCAAGGAGTATCACCATGGCCAAAGCCCCCGTTCGTGTCGCAGTCACCGGCGCAGCCGGACAAATTGGATACGCCCTGCTGTTCCGTATTGCCAGCGGTGAAATGCTGGGCAAAGACCAGCCCGTGATCCTGCAAATGCTGGAACTGCCGATCGACAAGGCGCAAGCCGGCCTCAAGGGCGTCATGATGGAACTGGAAGACTGTGCATTCCCGCTGCTCGCCGGCATGGTCGGCACTGGTGACCCGAAGGTTGCCTTCAAGGATGCTGATTACGCCCTGTTGGTCGGCGCTCGTCCGCGCGGCCCCGGCATGGAACGCAAGGACCTGCTGATGGAAAACGCCAAGATCTTCATTGAGCAAGGCAAGGCAATGAACGAAGTCGCCTCGCGCAACATCAAGGTGCTCGTGGTCGGCAACCCGGCCAACACCAATGCCTGGATCGCGATGAAGTCGGCCCCCAGCCTGCCGGCTGAAAATTTCACCGCGATGCTGCGTCTCGACCACAACCGCGCCTTGTCGCAACTCGCGTCGAAGACCGGCAATGCCGTCGACAGCATCGAAAAGATGATCGTCTGGGGCAATCACTCCCCCACCATGTATCCCGACTATCGTTTCGCCACGATCGCCGGCCAGTCTGCACCGGCTGCGGTCGGCGATGAAGCGTGGTACAAGAACGACTACATTCCCAAGGTAGGCAAGCGTGGCGCCGCCATCATCGAGGCACGCGGAGTTTCGTCCGCAGCTTCCGCGGCCAACGCGGCCATTGATCACATGCGGGATTGGACATTGGGCAGCAACGGCAAGTGGGTCACCATGGGCATTCCGTCCGACGGCTCCTACGGCATTCCCGAAGGCACCATGTACGGTGTTCCGGTCACCACCGCCAACGGCAAATACACACGCGTTACCGGCCTCGAAATCGATGCATACTCGCGCGAGAAGATGGACTTCACACTGAAAGAGCTGCAGGAAGAGCAGGACGGCGTCAAGTCGATGCTCGGCTGAGTAGCAATAACAGCGGGAATGAACTGAAATGACTACGCGCCTTCATCCCGCTGCCGTGTTGTATGCCGGCGTCAAGCCGCTGCCGGCACTTGCGGCCTGCGAGCATTACGCCGGAAACGAAAAGCTGATTCGGAAGGCACTGCAATTGCAGGCTGAACTGGGGCAGATCTTCGACATCACTGCCGATTGCGAAGACGGCGCTCCTGCCGGCCAGGAAAAGCAGCATGCCGAGATGGTTGCTGCCATGATCTGCGACCCGGCCAACAAATTTGGTCGTGTCGGGGCACGGATCCACGACATCACACATCCGCACTGGCGCGACGATCTCGACATCATCATCGGTGGTGCCGGCAAGTCGGTGGCCTATATCGTCATTCCGAAACCTGAAACGCTCGACGATGCCGCGATCCAGATCGCTGCACTTGCCGATGCCCGCAAGCGCCATGGCATCGAACGCGTGATTCCGGTTCATGTCCTGATCGAGACCCACGGCGCCTTGCGTCAGGCCTGGCAGATTGCCGCCCTGCCCCATGTAGAGTCGCTTGATTTCGGCTTGATGGATTTTGTCAGCGCGCACCACGGCGCCATTCCCGCTTCGGCAATGAAGTCGCCGGGCCAATTCGACCATCCGCTGGTGGCACGCGCCAAATGCGAAATCGCTGTCGCCGCACTGGGCAACGGCATTATTCCTTCGCACAATGTTACGACCGAGATTCACGATGTAAGTGTCGTAAAGAACGATGCATTGCGCGCGCGCAACGAGTTCGGCTACCTGCGCATGTGGAGCATCCATCCCAACCAGATCCAGCCGATTGTTGAAGCGATGCGCCCATCTTTCGACGACATCCAGCACGCCGATGAAATCCTGTCCGCTGCGCAGGATGCATCATGGGGCCCGATCAAGCACGAAGGCAAATTGCACGATCGCGCCTCCTACCGCTTTTACTGGGAACTGCTGCAACGCGCCCACTCGACCGGAATGGCGTTGCCCGACGCCACCCTCAAACGCTTTTTCAATTAACTCATCTACCGAGAGGAATTGTCATGTTAGTAGCCTATCGTCAGCATGTTGCCGAGCGCGCCGCCCTCGGCATACCGCCGCTTGCACTTGACGCCAAGCAAACCGCCGAACTGATTGAGTTGATCAAGAACCCGCCGGCTGGCGAGGACAAGTTCCTGCTGGACCTGCTCACGCATCGCGTGCCACCCGGCGTTGATGATGCCGCCAAGGTAAAGGCATCCTTCCTCGCCGCCGTTGCGCATGGCGACATCAAGGTCGGTCTGATCTCCAAGGCCAAGGCCACCGAGCTGCTCGGCACCATGGTCGGTGGCTACAACGTGCATCCGCTGATCGAACTGCTTGACGACGCCGAAGTTGCCGCGGTCGCCGCCGATGCATTGAAAAAGACGCTGCTGCTGGTCGACTACTTCAACGACGTCGCCGACAAGGCGAGGGCCGGTAACGCCAAGGCGAAGGAAGTCATGCAGTCGTGGGCTGATGCAGAATGGTTCACCTCGCGCCATGAAGTTGACAAGAAAATCACGGTCACCGTATTCAAGGTGCCGGGCGAAACCAATACCGATGACCTGTCGCCGGCACCTGATGCGACGACGCGTCCGGACATCCCGATGCACTATCTGGCGATGTTGAAGAACACGCGCCCCGACGCGGCCTTCAAGCCGGAAGAAGACGGCAAACGCGGCCCAATGCAGTTCATTGAAGACCTTAAAAAGAAGGGCCACCTTGTTGCGTACGTCGGCGACGTGGTCGGTACCGGTTCTTCGCGCAAGTCCGCCACCAACAGCGTGATCTGGGCGACCGGGCAGGACATTCCTTATGTCCCCAACAAGCGCTTCGGCGGCGTCACCCTCGGCGGCAAGATTGCCCCAATCTTTTTCAACACGCAGGAAGACTCCGGCTCGCTGCCGATCGAAGTCGACGTCAGCAAGCTTGAGATGGGCGACGTGATTGACGTGCTGCCCTACGATGGCAAGCTGGTCAAGAACGGCGCCACCGTTGCCGAATTCAAGCTGAAGAGCGATGTGCTGTTCGATGAAGTACGCGCCGGCGGCCGCATCAACCTGATCATCGGCCGTGCGCTCACTGCCAAGGCCCGCGACTTCCTTGGCCTGTCCGCTTCCACAGTGTTCCGCTTGCCCACGGCCCCGATCAGCACCAAGGCCGGCTTCACTCTGGCGCAGAAGATGGTTGGCCGCGCCTGTGGCCTGCCCGAAGGCCAGGGCGTTCGACCTGGTACTTATTGCGAGCCAAAGATGACCACCGTCGGTTCGCAGGACACCACCGGCCCGATGACGCGCGACGAATTGAAAGACCTCGCCTGTCTCGGCTTTTCCGCCGACATGGTGATGCAGTCCTTCTGCCACACCGCCGCATATCCGAAGCCTGTCGATGCCAAGATGCATCGCGAGCTGCCGGCCTTCATCAGCAACCGCGGCGGCGTCGCCCTGCGTCCGGGTGATGGCGTGATCCACTCATGGCTGAATCGCCTGTTGTTGCCGGATACCGTCGGCACCGGCGGCGACTCGCACACGCGCTTCCCGATCGGCATTTCCTTCCCCGCCGGTTCCGGCCTGGTCGCCTTTGGTGCCGCCACAGGCGTGATGCCGCTCGACATGCCGGAATCAGTACTGGTTCGCTTCAAGGGTGAGATGCAAGCCGGCGTGACTTTGCGCGACCTCGTCCATGCAATTCCGTTGTACGCGATCAAGGCAGGGCTGCTGACAGTTGCCAAGGCCGGCAAGATCAATATCTTCTCCGGCCGCGTACTCGAAATCGAAGGTCTGCCCAATCTCAAGGTCGAACAGGCCTTCGAACTCTCAGATGCTTCCGCCGAGCGCTCCGCAGCGGGCTGCACCATCAAGCTGAATCCCGAGCCGATCAAGGAATACCTCACCAGCAACATCGTGCTGATGAAGAACATGATCGCCGACGGCTATCAGGACAAGCGCACACTGGAACGCCGCATCAAGGCCGTCCAAGCCTGGCTGGCGAAGCCCGACCTGCTCGAAGCGGACAAGGATGCCGAATACGCTGCCGTGATCGAAATCGACCTCGCCGACATCAAGGAACCGATCGTCTGCTGCCCCAACGATCCCGACGACGCCAAGTTCATGTCGGAAGTGTCCGGCACCAAGATCGACGAAGCCTTCATTGGTTCCTGCATGACCAATATCGGCCACTTCCGTGCTGCCGCCAAGCTGCTCGGAGGTGCCCGTGACATCCCGGTCAAGCTCTGGGTTGCACCGCCGACCAAGATGGATGAAAGCGAGCTGATGAAGGAAGGTCACTATGCCGCGTTTGGTACCGCCGGCGCACGCACTGAAATGCCAGGCTGCTCCTTGTGCATGGGCAATCAGGCACAGGTACGTGAAGGTGCGACGGTGATCTCCACCTCGACGCGCAACTTCCCCAACCGCCTTGGCAAAAACACCAATGTGTTCCTCAGCTCGGCCGAGCTCGCGGCCATCGCGTCAAAGCTGGGCAAGATCCCGACCGTCGCCGAATATCACGAAGCGATGGGCATCGTTAACAAGGATGGCGCCAACATCTACCGCTACATGAACTTCGACCAGATCGCGGAATACAAGGAAGTCGCCGACAGCGTGACCGCCTGATTACCCTTCAACAGGACGGCCGGGCAATCATCCGGCAATCCCTGCGGCTCTGCCCAAAAGGCGGAGCCGTTTTCATTTGGCCGATTGACATTTCGCCCTTGGCCAATAAGATGCTCATGCTCAAGCCCATACCTTATCAAGCCCTGCCATGTTGAGGATGTCGAACAACAAGGAGAGAACATCATGATTGATCCCGATACCCGACTGCCCGTCATTCCACTGGACGCCGTCTTCAACCAGACGGCAGGCAATTACGCCACCGCAATATTCGGCGTGATGGCCGGCGCCGTATTACTCTATGGACTGAAGTACTGGCGCGACACCAAAAACCCGATCGTCATTGTCATGATGCTCGGCGGGCTGACGACCACACTGATCGAGCCACTGCTCGACATCATTGGCCTTGCCTGGCATCCGATGCATGGCCAGAACACGGCTTTTGAACTGATCGGTCGACCGATTCCGGTATGGGTGGTCGCCGTCTACCTGATGTACTTCGGTGGCCTTGGTTCACTCAACTACCTGGCCTTCAAAAAAGGCGTCACGACCCGTATGGTCTGGTTGTGGTTCTGCGCCCCCGTGCTGCTAGACATCGTGATGGAAGAAATCATGATGCACTTCGATCTCTATATCTACTATGGCCAGCAGCCGCTGATCCTGATCAAGAACTTCCCGCTCTGGTGGGCGCCTTGCAACTCGATGGGCGAATTCGTCGGTGTCGCATTGCTTGCTTTGATGGGCAACAGCCTGCGTGGCTGGAGGCTGCTGCTGATCCCGATCATGATGCCGATCATGGATTGCGTCGGCTACATGCTGGTCGGTCTGCCATCAATCTTTGTCCTCAACAGTCCAAACGTGCCGCCGCTGGTGACCAACCTCGCCGGAGTCGCAACATTCGCGCTGACAGCCTTGTGCGTCCATGGCGTGGCCCTGGTCGTTGCATCCGATTCGCCCTTGCGCAAGGCCGGTAACGATACAAACACCTTGGGCTCGCTGCTGGGCAAGGCTGCCCCCGCCTGATCGGGATAAAATGCGGGGCGCGGCCTGCGTGCTACCTGCTTGCTGCGCCCCACTATCCCTACGTTGCTTCGGCCAGACCGGGTTTGATGTTCCGCTCTGGCCGATTTTGTTTGCCCCATCCCAATGCCCCTGCTCCGCACCAGCAATGCCTGCCTCGCCTTTGGCCACGTGCCGCTCCTTGATCATGCCGATTTCCAACTGGACGCAGGGGAACGCGTTGCGCTGATCGGCCGCAATGGCAGCGGCAAGACATCGCTGCTCAAGGCGTTGTCCGGAACCGGCAGCCTTGATGATGGCGAGAGCTGGCAGCAACCCGGCCTGAAGCTGGCCTATGTGCCGCAGGAACCGCAGTTTGATGCGGCGCTCACTGTGTTTCAGGCCGTCGTCACCGGCATGGGCGAAGCCAGCAGACTGCTTGCAGAGTGGCATCAGGTATCGCACCAATTGGCCGTGTCGGAGCACAACCACGAGGCCCTGCTCGACCAGCTCAACCATCTGCAACATGATCTGGAGTCACTCGGTGCCTGGTCTGCCGCAAGCCAGGCCGAGCACACCATCCAGCGCTTCAGCCTTGATCCCGAGGCGATTGTTGGCACGCTTTCCGGCGGCCAGAAAAAACGCCTGGCACTGGCGCAGGCACTGGCCTCCGAGCCTGAGGTGCTGCTGCTCGACGAACCGACCAACCACCTCGATGTGAGCGCGATCGAATGGCTGGAAGAAATGCTGATGGGTTCGGGCGTGACGCTCCTGTTCATCACCCACGACCGGCGCTTCCTCGATCGGCTGGCGACGCGCATCGTCGAACTGGATCGCGGCAAGCTCGTCAGCTTCCCCGGCTCCTACAGCGAGTACCAGTCACGCAAGATGCAGATGCTGCAGGACGAAGCGATCCAGAACCGCAAGGCCGATCGCCTGCTGGCACAAGAGGAGGTGTGGATCCGCAAGGGCGTCGAAGCGCGTCGCACGCGCGCCGAAGGCCGCATTCGCCGCCTTGAGGAACTGCGTGCGCAACGCGCCGAACGCCGCAACAAGCTGGGTTCGGCGCGACTGAGCCTTGACGCTGGTGACAAGAGCGGCAAGCTGGTAGCCGAGTTGGTCGACACCGGCAAGTCGTTCGGCGAAAAACTGATTGTGCGCAACTTCACCACGCGCATCCAGCGCGGCGACAAGATCGGACTCATTGGCCCCAACGGTGCCGGCAAGACGACACTGCTACGCCTGATCCTGGGCGAGTTGGCACCGGACAGCGGCACCGTGCGTATGGGCAGCAAGATCGAAGTAGCCTATTTCGACCAGTTCCGCACTGCGCTCGACCCGGAAGCAACGCTGATCGACGTCATTTCGCCCGGGTCTGATTTTGTCGAAATCGCCGGTCAGAGAAAACACGTCATCAGTTACCTTGAAGACTTCCTGTTTGCCCCCGAGCGCTCCCGCTCTCCGGTGAAGTCGCTCTCGGGTGGAGAACGCAACCGTCTGCTGCTGGCTCGCCTGTTTGCACGACCCGCCAACGTGCTGGTGCTGGACGAACCAACCAACGACCTCGACATCGAGACGCTGGAACTGCTCGAACAACTTCTGCAGGACTACAGCGGCACGCTGTTCCTGGTCAGCCATGACCGTACCTTTCTCGACAACGTGGTCACCCAAACCATCGTCGCCGAAGGCAACGGCATCTGGAAGGAATATGCGGGCGGCTATGCCGACTGGGTGCGCTGCCAAAAGGAAAATCGGGAGAACGCCAAAGCCAGGTCCAACCCGAGCGCTGCCACCGACAAACCATCGAAAGCGGGCAGCAAGCCGACCACCAAACTGTCGTGGAAAGAACAACGCGAACTTGAGGCGTTGCCTGAGCGCATTGCGCTGCTGGAAGCCGAGCAGTCGGCGCTGACACTGAAGCTTTCCGATCCGGCTACACATCAAGCGGCCAGCGAGGCCATCAAGGTATCGGCACGACTTGAAGCAATCGATGCGGAGCTGCTGAAACTGCTGGAAAGGTGGGAGCTACTGGAAAAAGGTTCAGTCCAGTCCTGAACCACGGCGTGGACGCCAATCAACTGACCACAAAATCAGCCGCTGTAATGCTGGGATGATTCGTGAGCACCGCGAACTGGAATGCTGTATATCCCAGCCCGCTGCCGTCCCTATCGTAGCAGAGCGCTCCGGTTGTACTGTTGTACAAGATACGGTCGCTTGCATCTCCGGCAACGGGATTGCTGCCGCTGACAAAGTCCTCGGCAGCAATTGATCCGGCGCTGAGAAACTCGAAACCATTCGCGTGGTCAAGAACGATTTTGTCGATGCCCGTTTCAAAATCGGCAATATCCGCCGAGATACTGCCAAACACAAAAAAATGATCAGAACCGGCGCCACCGATCAAGGTCTGGGTTCCATAACTGGCGTCAAGCATGAAGATATCGTCGCCGCCCCGCCCCTCCAGAATCACTCCGCCGGAAATAACATTTGAAGCATCGTTGCCGATGACGCGTTGACTACCAGCGCCGCCAGCGAAATTAAAGTTGTTCATGCCCGTCCGTGAGCCATCCAGAATTTCCACAAACCAGTACGGCTTGGCGATCATCACTGAGGTCACGAGTCCGAGATCTTGATCGGCTCTGACAACCAACGTGTCCACCCCACTATCGTCGACAATCGTGTCCGTGAAAAACAGATTGTTCCCTTCGGCAAAGAGATCGACGATGTATGTATCGTTTCCGAACCCGCCATTCAATGTGTCCTGACCAGCACCACCGTCCAATGTGTCATCGCCTTCAAGTCCTGAAAGCGTATTGGCGGCTGCATTACCCACCAGAACATTGTCATTAAAATTTCCGGACAAATTGAGAAGCTGGTTGGTACCGGTAGCGGATATATCCAGATTCTCGATATTGGCATACAGCAATTGATGTGTTGTGGGATTGATGTCGTTCAACCCTAATGTGATCGGTGAGCTCAATGCCAAATTGGTGCTGGCGCGGAATGCGAGCGTATCGCTTCCTGCGTCCGTGCCTTCGACAACGACATCCTGCATGACCAGGGACGTTCCTGATTTCAACAGGTCGACAATATAAATGTCATTGCCTGTACCCCCCACCAGCCTGTCGACCCCTGCTCCGCCATCCAGCGTGTCAGCCCCGACCCCACCATCCAGTACGTTCGCCGCAGCATTGCCGGTCAGTACGTTGTTCTGCCCATTGCCGCTCAGGTTGAGCTTGGAGACGCCGCTCAGGCTGGCGTCCAGATTCTCGATGTTCGTCAGGCTGCCATTCAGCGCCACGGTGACGAACACGGTGTTGGTCGAGGCGCCGCGCAGTTGCAGGGTGTCGATCCCGCCGTCGGCCAGTTCGGTCAGGCTGTCCTGTAATCCGCCGGTGGCGGTGAGGTCCACTCGGTAGGTGTCGTTGCCAAGGCCACCGATCAGGCTGTCGATCCCCGCGCCACCGTCCAGTGTGTCGTTGCCGCCCAAACCACTCAGTACGTTCGCAGCGCCGTTGCCGGTCAGGACGTTGTCCAATCCGTTGCCGATGGCGTTGACGCCAAGCGCACCGGTAAGCACCATGTTTTCAAGGTTCGCGGCAAGCGTGTAACTGATCGAGGACTGGACCAGGTCGATCCCGCTATTGCGGTCCTCAGTCACTACATCACCGCTGTTGTCGACGACGTAGGTATCGTTACCGCCACCACCAATCAGCGTATCGGCACCGACACCACCGTCGAGACGATCTTTTCCATCACCGCCGTCAAGAACGTCGTTCCCCGCTCCACCCACAAGCTTGTCATCGCCCGTCCAGCCGATGAGGTAATCGTTGCCAGGACCCCCGGTAATCGAGTCATCCCCGACCAGCATGTTGTGAAGGAAAACATCCGGATTGCCAGCTATGTCGAAATAGC
>CANJXH010000100.1 GCA_947478755.1 Betaproteobacteria bacterium
ATTGACAAAGGATATCTACGGCCATTTAACCGCGTGGCAGATAGCCCAGGTGGCACGGCATCCGCAGCGGCCGTATACGTTTGATTATGTAAAACATATATTCAGTGATTTTGAGGAGTTGCACGGCGATAGAGGGTTTTCTGACGATAAGGCAATCGTGGGTGGCATGGCACGCTTTAATGGTCAGCCATGCATGGTGATTGGGCACCAGAAAGGACGCGACACAAAGGAGAAGATTCAACGCAATTTCGGCATGCCACGCCCAGAGGGCTATCGAAAAGCAATGCGCTTGATGAAGTTGGCGGAGAAGTTTCAATTGCCGGTCTTCACCTTTGTCGACACGCCAGGGGCGTACCCTGGCATCGATGCCGAAGAACGAGGACAGTCCGAGGCTATTGGCCATAATCTCTACGTAATGGCCGAACTCAAGGTGCCGTTGATTGCCACAATCATCGGAGAAGGTGGTTCGGGAGGTGCTTTGGCCATTGCAGTAGGTGATGCTGTTCTGATGTTGCAATACTCTACGTATTCAGTGATTTCTCCCGAAGGTTGCGCGTCCATCTTGTGGAAGAGTGCCAATCGAGCAAGTGAAGCAGCGGAGACCATGGGCATTACAGCATCCCGCCTGAAGTCCCTCGGCTTGGTGGATCGAATTATTTCTGAACCGGTCGGTGGCGCGCATCGAGACTATGTGGCGATGTCGGCCTCGCTCAAGCGGGCACTGCAGGATTCATTGAAGCAGGTGGCAGGTTTGTCGCCCGAGGAGCTTATCGAACGGCGCATGGAGCGTTTGATGGGGTATGGAAAATTCAAAGAACTCGCCATCAACTAAGCATTTCCTCGAAAGGTTTCGGAATTGTTTGGATGGCTATCTGGAGCCAGGGCAAAGATTATGCGTAGCGTTATCGGGAGGGCTGGATTCGGTAGTGCTGTTGCATGCGGCCCTTTCGGTAGCTCAGGATGTGAAGGCACGGGAATGCTTTGCCGCCCACGTCAATCACGGCATTAGCCTGAATTCAGACAGATGGGAGTCGTTCTGTGAGTTTCTGACAGAGGCGCTTGGAGTAAAGCTTCACAGTTACAGAGTCTCCGTGCTATCGCAGGGTGAAGGATTAGAGGCTTCTGCTCGACAGGCTCGCTACAACACCCTTCAGCAAAGCGATTGCGATTGGATATTGCTCGGACATCATCGCAATGATCAAGCGGAAACCTTGTTGCTGAATATCCTTCGGGGAAGCGGTGTGCACGGTGCTTCCGCCATGCGCGAACGGAACGGAAAACTGCTAAGACCACTCCTCGGATTCTCGAGGGACGAAATCGCCTTGTATGCAAAGGACAATGGCTTGTCCTGGGTGGAAGATGAAAGCAATTTGGACAAGCACTTCAGGCGAAACTTCTTGCGTCATGATGTTGTACCCCTGCTTGAAACAAAGTTTCCTCAGACGGTTAGCAGCCTTGTTCGTGCCGCGTCGTTGTTCGCCGATTCCGCCGGCCTCTTGGATGAAATGGCCAAGGATGATCTTGGGCTGCAACGGTTACTACTTGTAAAGCAGTTACAGGACAAGACTTTGGCACGGGCAGCCAATCTGCTTGCATATTACTTGCGAAAGCATAAGTTACAGATCCCCAGTAGCGCCACACTAAACGAGATGTTGCGTCAATTGTTGGAGGCTGGGTGCGATAGCGAGATTTGTTTCAAAATTGGTGATCACGAAGTTCGTCGCTTCCAGGGGCGCATATATGTAGAAAGGGCGCCAAGGCCAGTGTCGCCTTGCGCGTGGAGTTTGGAGCCTGTTGTAGCCTGGGGCAGTGACTCGATTCGTTGTCTCCCTGCAAGAGGCAATGGCGTTTCCATGGCTGAATTGACAAAACATCCCCTGAAATTTTCTTATCGGCAAGGCGGAGAGACCTTGCAACTTCGCGTTGACGGCCCGCAAAGACAGCTAAAGGACCTGATGAGAGAGGCAGTCATTCCCCCATGGAGACGAAAGTCTCTACCCATTCTCTTTGCGGGTAACGACGTTGTCTGGGTCGAAGGGCTTGGCATAGCTGCCAAATATCAATGCAAGCCTGATGAAGAAGGTATTTTGATAGAGTTTGACAGGCTTACTTGGTAAAATTTCGCACTTTTCAATTTTGATTGGGATATCCCAAGGAGAACCACATGGCTGTAGAACGTACCCTTTCCATCATCAAACCCGATGCGGTTGCAAAAAATGTCATTGGCAAAATTTATTCACGCTTCGAGTCAAACGGTTTGAAGATTGTCGCGGCGCGCATGGCTCAGTTGTCCCGCGCGGAGGCCGAAGGATTTTACGCGGTGCACAAAGAGCGCCCCTTCTTTAACGACCTCGTTAGCTTCATGATTTCAGGACCGGTAATGATTCAAGTGCTTGAGGGCGAAGGTGCCATCGCCAAGAACCGCGATCTGATGGGGGCAACAGATCCGAAAAAAGCAGCCGCTGGAACCATTCGCGCTGATTTTGCTGACTCCATTGATGCTAACGCCGTACACGGTTCGGACGCTCCCGAGACCGCCGCTGTAGAAATTGCCTACTACTTCCCGGCACTCAACGTTTACTCCCGTTGATTCGGATTTGATGCCAGTCAATCTGCTCGAATTTGATGCTGATAGTTTGACCTCCTATTTCGTCGACATTGGCGAGAAGCCTTTTCGCGCAAGGCAGGTATTGAAATGGATACATCAACTTGGGCAGAATGACTTTGACAATATGACGGATCTTGCCAAGAGCTTGCGTGAAAAGCTCAAGGCGGTTGCCGTCATTCAACCTCCTGTGATCATTTCAGACACCTTGTCTGATGACGGTACACGCAAGTTCTTGATTGATGTAGGGAATGGAAATGCGGTTGAAACCGTGTTCATTCCCGAAGCAGAACGTGGCACCTTGTGTATCTCCACGCAGGCCGGTTGCGCACTGGATTGTGCTTTTTGTTCTACCGGGAAACAGGGCTTCAACCGCAATCTGAGCGTTGCGGAAATAATCGGTCAGGTATGGCTTGCCACGCGAGCGATTGAAAGAGATATGGGGCGAGTTCCCGAGAAGAGAAGCATCAGCAATGTTGTGCTGATGGGGATGGGCGAGCCGCTGGCAAATTTTGAGAATACGGTGAAGGTGCTTCGTCTGCTGCTGGATGACAACGCGTATGGCCTTTCGCGTCGCCGCGTCACCGTGTCAACGTCCGGCATTGTGCCGGCCATAGACCGTCTCGCGGAGGCCTGCCCGGTTGCGCTTGCAGTGTCGCTGCATGCGCCTGATGACGACAAACGTGACGAGTTGGTTCCCATAAACAGGAAATATCCGCTGTCGACGTTACTGGATGCCTGCAATCGATATCTGCAACATGCTCCGCGCGATTTCATCACTTTTGAATACGTCATGCTTGATGGCGTCAACGATAGTGAAAAGGATGCGGAGGCGTTAGTCGAGATCGCTCAGAAAGTGTCCTGCAAATTCAACCTGATTCCGTTCAATCCATTTCCCGGCTCGTCATTCAAACGTTCGCCAGCTGATCGTATCAGGCGCTTTGCGCAAAAGCTGATTGCCGCCGGCATTGTCACGACGACAAGAAAGACGCGAGGCGGGGATATTGATGCGGCGTGCGGCCAGCTTGCGGGACAGATTAAAGACAAGACAAAACGAACGACGAAAGCCAAAGCGACTGCAGGTCGGGTAATTCCCTTACTGGAGATAAACGCATGAAGACCATCGGCCAAATAGTGACTGGCGCTTTTCTGTTTTTCGCTTTGCTGGGTTGTGCAGGCCCGGGCGGTTCCCGTACTGAAGGCTCGAGAATTCAGGCGCCATCATCGCAAGAATTGGTGCGTGGTGAAGGGCGCACCAGAGCCAAGGCTCATACCGATTTGGGGTTTGAGTACTACTCGCAAGGTCAAATGGGGCTTGCATTGCAAGAAGCGAAGGTAGCCATAAGTAACGATAGTGCTTTCACGCCAACCTACAACCTGCTGGCACTGATTTACATCAGCCTCGGTGACAACAAGGCGGCGGAAGACGCATTCCAGCATGCAATCCAGCTGGCATCCAAGGATCCAGAAATAGCAAACAACTACGGCCAGTTTCTTTGTCAGACCAAACGCGAGGCCCAGGCATTCCAGTATTTCGATAGCGCACTACAAAATCCGCTTTACCCGACGCCATCCGTAGCGTTGTCCAATGCAGCTGAATGCGCGTTGCAAATGCACGACTTGAAATTGGCGGAGGGGTATCTTTTCAAGGCATTGAGCCTTGATCCAAATGACGTTCGAGCGCAATTCGCAACGGCAAACCTCAGATATCAGCAGAAGCAATATCCGGAAGCACGTTATTACCTTTCTGAAGCGCACAAGAACTCCGAGCCGAGCGCCGCATCGGCTTGGTTAGCGCTTCGCATAGCAAGGCACACGGGAAATCGTGAAGATGAGGCGAGGTATCTTTCTCTCCTGCGAAAGAAATTTCCCGACTCGGACGAGTACAAGAAGTTGATGCGAGGGACATTTGAGTGAGCGAAGATGAAGTAGTTGCCGCATCAATTGAGCAGGAACGGCAATTCCCCGGGGCAATATTGAAGCAAGCGCGCGAGGCTCAAGGATTGAGTTTGGGCGAGGTAGCCGGCGCGTTGAAGTTCAGCTCACGTCAGATTGAGGCGCTTGAAGCTGATCGGCACGATCTTTTGCAGGGAAAGACATTTTTGCGCGGTTTTGTGCGCAGCTATGCGCGCTTGCTGAAATTATCCCCGGAATCCCTGTTGGCCATGCTTGAAACTGAAGCAACGATACCGGCCGACCAAATCGTTCCGCCCGAGAACATGGGGGAGACCGACCCGCAACCTTTCTATCGTCGCTACGGCAAGACGCTTGGGCTAGGCTTTGCCGTTGTTGTGGTGGCAGCCATGCTGATTTGGCAACTGAGCCAGGAACCGCAGAGCGTGGCGAGTCTGGCCGAGCCGACACAAGCCGTAACCTTGCCTCAAGCGACTCCGGAGACCGTGGCGCAGACCACGGGTCATATGCCGTTGGGCGTCAGCGCCGTTGCCGTGGCAGCAACGAACCCGTTAGCAACAGGTGTTTCCGCTGTTCTCGGGCAGACCACAGTAAAACCGAGTTCGGCCGACGCGCTTGCCTTTGAGTTCAGTGATCTTTCCTGGCTGGAAGTCAAGGATGGTGGTGGGCAGATTCTTCTGACCGGTGAATTCCCCGCCGGGCAAAGACAAATTGCCAACGGGAAGCCGCCTTATCATCTGTGGATCGGGAAAGCCTCTGTCGTCAAGGTGTTTTATAAAGACCAGGTCGTGAACTTGCAATCATACTCTCGCGACGATGTCGCAAGACTGACGCTTGAATGATCTGTCATGAGTGCCAATAAAGCTCCGGTCATGCATGGCACGCAAGCACGGCGCTTGACGCAGTCCGTTCGCGTTGGAAACATCATCATCGGTGGAACGTCCCCTGTCGTCATTCAGTCAATGACGAACACCGATACCGAGGACGACTTTGCGACCTCCATGCAGGTCGCCCAGTTGGCGCGCGCCGGTTCCGAAATCGTCCGTATCACGGTCAATACGCGCGAGGCTGCCCGCGCCGTGCCTAAAATTCGCGAGCGTTTGGTGGCCATGGGACAGGATATTCCGCTGGTGGGTGACTTTCACTTCAATGGACACAAATTGCTCAGTGAAGTCCCCGAATGCGCAGAGGCACTATCCAAATTTCGCATCAATCCCGGTAACGTCGGCAAAGGGGCAAGTCGGGATGAACAGTTTGCTCAACTGATAGAGATCGCCTGCCGCTTTGACAAGCCAATCCGTATCGGGGTGAATTGGGGAAGCCTTGATCAGTCCCTCTTGGCGCGCGTAATGGACGAGAATGCCGGGCGGGCGCAGCCGAGGAATGCAACGGAGATCATGCGTGAAGCTATGGTGACTTCGGCGATAGAGTCGGCTGAAAAGGCAGTCAGTATCGGGTTGCCATCGAACCGCATCGTGCTGTCGTGCAAGGTTTCGGGCGTTCAGGACTTGATCGCCATCTATCGCGAGCTCGCCGGACGTGGCCCTTATGCCCTGCATCTTGGTCTCACCGAGGCAGGGATGGGAAGCAAGGGAATCGTTGCGTCGACTGCAGCAATGGCCGTGTTGTTGCAGGAAGGTATAGGCGACACGATACGCGTATCGCTGACACCAGAACCCAATGGTGACCGGACCAGGGAAGTGATCGTGGCACAGGAGATGCTGCAGACCATGGGACTCCGTGCCTTCACCCCACTGGTTGCTGCTTGTCCTGGCTGCGGTCGCACCACGAGCACTTACTTCCAGGAACTCGCCCAGGATATTCAAAGCTATGTGCGTGAGCGCATGCCGGTCTGGAAAATTGAACGTCTTGGTGTTGAAAACATGAGCCTTGCCGTAATGGGGTGCGTGGTCAACGGCCCGGGCGAAAGCAAACAGGCCAATATCGGCATTTCATTGCCCGGCACCGGCGAGGCACCCGTTGCGCCAGTATATGTTGACGGCGAACGCGTGACGACCTTGCGTGGCGAAAATATAGCCGGCGAATTTCGCCAGATCATCGACGCTTACGTCATGAATAAATATCCCGCCAGAATCTGATCCATGCCACAGAATCTCCAAGCCATTCGCGGGATGAACGATATCCTGCCAGACGATGCAGAACTGTGGGAGCAATTCGAGTCGCTCATTCGTGACTGGCTGCGTGCCTACGGTTATCGGCCAATCCGCATGCCACTTGTTGAACCAACGCCGCTATTCACGCGCGCAATCGGCGAGGTAACAGATATTGTCGAAAAGGAGATGTACTCCTTTACCGACAGTCTCAATGGCGATTCGCTCACTTTGCGACCGGAAGGTACGGCATCCTGTGTCAGGGCGGCACTCCAGCATAACCTTCTTTACGATGGCCCCAAAAAGCTTTGGTACATGGGGCCGATGTTTCGTCATGAGCGTCCACAAAAAGGACGCTATCGTCAGTTTCATCAGGTAGGTGTCGAAGCATTGGGACTTGCCGGACCGGACATTGATGCGGAGCAGATCATCATGTGTGCCCGGTTGTGGGATGACATGGGCTTGCAGGGTATCGAGTTGCAAATCAATTCGCTAGGGCAGCCTGACGAACGAGCGCAGCATCGACAAGCCTTGATCACTTACCTGGAACAACATCAATCCAGCCTCGATTCCGAAGCCCTGAGCCGCTTGCACACAAATCCCTTGCGGATTCTCGATACCAAGAATCCGGCCCTGCAAGACCTTATCGAACAGGCGCCGACATTGTTGGGGTATCTCGGTGAGGCATCGCTCAAGCATTACGAAGGTGTACAGGCATTGCTCAAGAACGCGGGCGTTCATGCCCGCCTCAATCCACGTTTGGTACGCGGGCTTGATTACTATCACCACACGGTGTTCGAGTGGGTGACAAGGCAGTTGGGAGCGCAGGGAACGGTGTGTGCCGGCGGACGTTATGATGGACTGGTGGAGCAGTTGGGCGGCAAGCCGGTGCCAGCCTGCGGTTTTGCCATGGGCATAGAGAGACTGCTTGCTTTGTGGCTTGAACAGGGTTACCAAAGAGAAAAGTCGGTACCGGATGTCTATCTGTTGCATCAAGGCAATGCCGCACTGGTTGAGGCATTCAAAGTGGCCGAATTGTTGCGTGATGCTGCATTCTCGGTTCACATGCACTGCGGCGGCGGGAGTTTCAAGTCGCAAATGAAGCGGGCTGATGGTTCCGGCGCGCAGGTCGCTGTCATCATCGGTGATGATGAAATTGCGGCAGGAGAGGTGTCAATAAAGAAATTGCGCGAAGCTGGAGATCAGCGACGTGTTGCTTTTGATCTGGTGGCAATCACGCTTGGTGAATTGTTGTTGGGCAGCGAAACTTAAAGGAACAGAAATGGCCGTTTACGATCTTGAAGAACAAGAACAGCTTGAAGAGCTGAAGACCTGGTGGAAACAGTACGGAAATGCGGTGACGATTGCCATAACGATTGTTGCGCTTGCAGCGGCGGCCTGGCAGGGCTGGAACTGGTGGCAGCGCAAACAGGCAGCCGAAGCCGCTGCGGTTTATGTTGGCCTTGAGCAGGCGATTGGATCTCAGGATGCAAAAAAGTCTCGCGAACTTGCCGGTGCTCTTATCGAAAAGTACCCGGGTACTGCCTACGCCCAGATGGGTGCGCTGCTTTCCGCGCGGGCTCAAGTTGAGTTCGGCGATTCGAAAACGGCACATGCCCAATTGCAGTGGGTGGTCGAGCATGGTATTGATGCAATGGCAAAGGATCTCGCGCGTCTCCGTCTCGCAGCGTTGTTACTCGATGAAAAATCCTATGATGAGGCATTACGACAATTGACGACTCCCCCGCAGGCTGCTCTAAACGCACGATTTTCCGAGATGAAGGGCGACTTGCTTTCGGTGCAGGGCAAGAAGACTGAAGCGGCGACGGCATACGGCGCTGCAATAGCTTCATTGGACAAGGCTCCCAAAACTGATGGACCCAATCCCCATGCACCTTATCGCGAGATGTTGCAGATAAAGCTCGATTCACTCGGGTTGCCGGTGGCTGCAGGAGCTGCAAAGTGAAGCCCCTTTTCCGTAGCCTCTGCCTGGTTGGGTTGGTATCAATGGCGGGTTGCACTTCGTTGTCGAAGATGAACCCTTGGTCCAGTGAGAAGGAAAAGCCCAAACCTCTGGAATTGGCGCAGATTACGCAGTCCGGCTATGGCATCAAAACGCTTTGGCATGAGAGTGTGGGCGAATCTGCACCTTATGTGCTGACGCCTGCAGTATCGGGTGGTTCGGTTTACGCTGCCTCAGCGAGCGGTTCGATCAGTCGATTCGACAACGGCAAAGAGGTTTGGCGCGTATCTGCTGGCCAGACGATATCGGGTGGGGCTGGCAGTGATGGAAAAGTCGTCGCGGTTGGAACCCCCAAAGGTGAAGTAATGGCCTTTGACGCGACAAATGGCAAGGCGCTGTGGAAGGCCTCCGCCGGTACGGAAATCCTGGCGGCACCGATCGTTGGTGGTGATCTGGTCGTCGTTCGCGGCAGTGATTCCCGATTGCAGGCCTTTGATGTTTCAACAGGCAAGCGACGCTGGGTTTACCAGCGCAGTACGCCCAATTTGACGTTACGCTCGAATGTCGGCATGGCTCTGTTGCCAGGCGGGATTGCCGCCGGTTTTCCCGGCGGAAAGCTGGTTCTGGTTTCCTTGAGCAATGGTGCGCAAATTTGGGAGGCCTCGGTTGCGCAGCCCAAAGGCGCTACTGAAATAGAGCGAGTGGCGGACATCACCAGTTTGCCGGTAGCCGCGGGTGACAACATATGTGCAGTGGCATTTCAGGGGCGTGTTGCCTGCTTTGCCAGCAGCAACGGCAACCAGATATGGTCGCGCGAAATTTCCTCGACCAGCGGCCTTGATGCAGACGATAAAGCTGTTTATGTCAGCGCCGATCAAGGTGCCGTTTTGGCATTTGATGCCAGCAATGGCTTCAATTTGTGGAAGCAGGACAAGCTTGTCAACCGTAACTTGTCTCGTCCCGCGATAAGCGGCCATGCTGTCCTGGTAGGTGACAATCTGGGAATGCTGCATGCACTCGACCGTCAGACCGGTGCCTTTGTGGCGCGATTTTCTGTCGGCAGCTATGCAATAGCAGCGGATCCTCAGCGTATTGCCCGTGGCGTTGTCATTCAAACCATTTCGGGTGCGATTTTCGCATTGAGTGCGGAATAAGTGAAACCGACGCTGGTGCTGGTGGGCCGACCCAACGTTGGGAAAAGTACGTTGTTCAATCGACTGACGCGCAGTCGCGATGCGCTGGTGGCCGATATTGCAGGCCTTACCCGCGACCGCCACTATGGTCATGGCCGGATGGGTCGCAAGCCTTTCCTGGTGGTGGATACCGGCGGTTTTGAGCCGCTTGCCAAGGAGGGCATCGTGCACGAAATGGCACGGCAGGCCGAATCCGCGATTGCCGAGGCCGACGTGCTGCTGTTCATTGTCGATGGACGAAACGGATTGGCGCCGCAAGACAAGGTCATCGCGGACCTGTTGCGTCGCAGTGGTCGGCCGATGCACTTGGTCGTCAACAAGGCGGAAGGCATGAATTACGCCGTCGTCGGAGCCGAGTTTCACGAGTTGGGTTGCGGCGAGCCACGCGTCATTTCGGCGGCTCACGGCGATGGCGTCAATGAACTGCTTGACTTTGTACTCTCCACCTTTTCGGACGAACCGGACGCTGCCGAGAATCAATCGGCAGGGCCGCGCGTTGCCATCGCAGGCCGTCCCAATGTCGGCAAGAGCACGTTGATCAATACCCTGCTTGGCGAAGAACGTGTCATTGCGTTTGACATGCCGGGAACAACGCGAGACGCCATTGAAATCGAATTCGAGCGCAATGGGCGTCCCTATACGTTGATCGACACCGCCGGCCTGCGCCGCAAGGGAAAGGTGTTCGAGACTATCGAGAAGTTTTCGGTGATCAAGACCTTGCAGGCAATTGAGGAGTCGAACGTCGTGGTATTGATGCTGGATGCCAGCCAGGACATATCGGATCAGGACGCGCATATTGCCGGCTTCGTGATCGAAGCCGGCCGTGCCTTGGTGCTTGCCGTGAACAAATGGGACAACATCGACAACTACCAACGTGATCGCATCAAGGTGGATATTGAGCGCAAGCTGAATTTTCTTGGTTTCGCTCAGGTGCATTATGTTTCAGCATTGAAGGGGCAGGGCATTGGAGGCATCCTGACCTCAGTCGACAAGGCCTATGCCGCCGCGATGGCCAAATTGTCGACGCCAAGGTTGACCCGGGCACTGCTCAATGTTGTCGAAAAACAAGGACCGCCGCGGCATGGTC
>CANJXH010000101.1 GCA_947478755.1 Betaproteobacteria bacterium
GACCATCGTGCTGGCAATGGACGAACTGAAGATGAACCGACCCCATTTGCGTTGTTTCATGCCAGGCAGGAAAGCCTTGGCCAGTTGCATGTTGGACATCAGGTTGAGTTGCATGCCTTCATCAAGCGTGTCCAGGTTGATGTCCGGGATTTGTTCGACGAATACATTGGCGGCATTACCGACAAAAATGTCGATGCCGCCCAGCGACGAGATCGCATGGGTGGCGAGGGCGTCAATGCTTTTCCGATCCACCAGGTCGACAGGGTGGTAACTGATGTTCCTGATCAACGGATCCGTCTTCAATTGCGCCACGGCTTGCTGCAGCACGTCTTCGCGTCGTGCTGCGATGATGACATTCGCTCCGGAGCGGGCAAGCGCCCGTGCCATGTGATAACCAAGGCCGGTTGCGCCACCGGTGACCAGCGCGTTTTTCCCCGTCAGGTCGAATTTTTCGAAAGGTGCCTGCATGTTTCCTCCATCGGATTATTGTTTCAATCAGTTGATTTCAGTTTAACCTGCTGCATAGGCAGGGTACATTGGGTAGCCTAATTGATTCGCAGTGTAGGGCGATGGCAGGCAGTTCAAAATGAATGTCAGTCATGATGGTGAGGAATAAAAATCATGCGGAAACCATCAAACTGTCGTGCGCTTTGATAACATCGTTTGGCGACAACAAGCTTGCATGCATGGAGGAGACCAAAATGAAAAAAATCAAACGTATTTCGATCTGCGCCGCACTGGCGATTTTCTGCTTGCCGGCGTTTGCCGATAACCGCACACCTGAAACCAATGCGCTGGTTTCGGCCGAGTGGCATTCCTTGGTTGATCCGCTCGGTCCCATCGCCGAGAAAGTTGCTGGCTACCTGAGCGACCCCAACGATCCACAACTGCGCCGTGAAATGTATCGCGCGCTGTTTTCAGGTATCTCGCTCGGATACCTTGGCCTGACCAATTCGGATCCCAAACATCCGGACTTTTTCCCGTATACAACCCAGGCCTACAACGCCTTTTCCAATAATCCGGACGATGATTACTACGTGGTTCCGATCGAAGATGGGGCGGTCTACAAGATCACCGGTTTTCGTGGCACTGTGAAAAAGGTCGATTTCCAGATCGGTGCCGGCATGTTGATTCCCCGCGGCATTGTTGACGAGTACTACCTCGGCAAGAATCTGGGCAACTACGATCTCAACGATGACGTACATCTGAGAAAGGATGGTTCCTTCGAGGTCATTCTCAGTGCTGAGCGCCCAGCCGGCTACAAAGGTGATTGGTGGCTGATGAAACCCGGTGTCAGCAATATTCTGGTTCGCCAGATTTCCTACGATTGGGTGCACGAGGTGGATGCCCGCCTCGCCATCGAGCGACTCGACACCCCGGCTGTAAAGCCGCGTCCTTCAGCAGAGCAATTGGAGGCGAATCTGCGCCAGATCGCCGGCTGGACTGAAACCACGGTCAAGGCGTCGGCGCAGTTCATCAAATCCATCCGGTCTGAAATGGGCATCAACAAGATCGCGTACAAGAACATGGCGGCCTATGCCGGACATCTGACGCAGCGCTATGCCTATGGCGGTTTTGATCTCAAGCCGGATGAAGCGCTTGTGGTCGAAGCAAAGGTACCCAAGCAGTGCCGCTACTGGAGCATTCATCTCGTTGACGATTTCGGTTACATGATCGACTGGATGAACCGGCAGACCAATATCAATGGCTTCAACGCCAAAATTGACAAGGATGGCGTCTTCCGCGCCGTGATTTCGGCGCAGGACCCCGGGGTACCGAACTGGCTGGATACCGCAGGCTACAAGACCGGTGCGATCCAGGTTCGCTGGGAGAAGTGCAACGAATGGCCAGATCACAAGGCGTCCTTGATCAAGGTTGCCGACGTGCGCAACGTGCTGCCGCGGGAAACGCCTACGGTTACCGCGGAAGCCCGCGACGCCAGCATCCGCATGCGTCGTCGGGGTGCCCAGATGCGCAAGCGTTGGTGATGGAACTTGGCCACAATTGAAGCGGGAGATCCCCGCCGGTTGAGCTTGCAGGACATCGTGGCGGCAAGCCGGGCTGAAACCGGCTTGACCGACATGGGCGAGCCCGAAATTCTTGAGGGGCTTCAGGTCTTGCTGGACTCGTTCATTGGTGAAGCTCGTCTGCGTCCGACCGGTGTCGAGGCACAGCGCGCCAGTCTGATCGGTTTTCTGGCCAATCGCCTGCGCATCAACGATACCTTCAAACGCCATCCTGAAATCCTCAGGGAACAGATCCACGGCCCGATTGTCATTGTTGGCTTGCCACGCTCCGGCACCACCAAGCTGCAGAAGGCCATTGCCGCGACTGCTGAAGTACAGAAGCTGATCCTGTGGCGAATATTGAATCCGGTACCGCACAAGCCGCTGGTTGAGGGCGAAATTGATCCGCGCATCACCTATGCCGAACAGGTGTCGGCCACGATGCGCGAATATTTCCCCGATTTCTTTGCCGGGCACCCGATGGAAGCGCACGAGCCGGATGAAGAGGTATTCATGGCGGAACTCGTGATGCGTGGCTGGAACTCCTGCTACATGGCCAACACGCCGTCATTCGAGGCCTGGCTCAACCGGCAGGACTTCAGCACCTGGTACGCGTTTTTGCGCAAGCTGCTCCAGCTTTATCAATGGCAGGATGGTTCGCTGCAATCGCCTTGGTTGATCAAGGCACCGGAGCACATGCCGCACATTGCCGATCTCTTGCGCGAGTTTCCGGATGCGACGATTGTCCACTGCCACCGCGATCCGGCAGTGTCGATTGCATCGTTGGCGGTGCTCACGGTGGCGAGTCGCCAGATGTACAGCGATCACACGCCGCCCGAGGAGTCCGGCCGATTCATCATCGACCACTGGGCCAAGCAGACCCGTGAATACATGGAGCAGCGGCTTGTGCTGGAACAGAAGCATCCCTTTGTCGACATTTCCTACCGTGAAATATCCGGAGATGTCGTATCCGCAGTCGAGAGGATTTTCAGCGCTGCCAAGTTGCCGCTGTCAGCGGCAGCGCGTGCCGGAATCCAGCGTTGGGACGCCAACAATCCGCCCCACAAGCAGGGCTTGCACCGCTATTCGCTGGGCGCAGTCGGTCTTGACGAGGGCGACGTGAACAGGGAGTTCGCGGAATACATCGATCAATTCGGGCGCTGGTTTTGATGCTGTCCTGAGCAGTTGATGGAGGCATCAAACCGGCAGATCCAAGTACCGGATCTGCCCGCTTATTCCAGCTTGAATATCCGCTTTGCCAGCCAGTCCTGGACGTTGTCAGTCACTAGGCGCACAAACAGGCCGGTCAGCTTGGAGTGTCGTCCGGAAAAATACCGTGCCTGCGGCTTGGCCGACGTCAGTGCATGCATACAGTCGCTGGCGACTTCTTCAGTGGAAACGGCGATGGATTGCGTCTTGGGGATTTCCCGCAGGTGTGCATTCATCAACGGGATATAGAGTTTTTGCAGCCCGGTTGCGTCGGCGATCTGCCGTTTGACGTCATCGAGGTGGCCATAGAACATGGCCGTCAGGATCGCGCCCGGTTTGACCAGCGAGACCTTGATGTTCCACGGATAGAGTTCGCGCCGCAGTGCGTCGCACGCACCTTCGAGGCCGAACTTGGCCGAACTGTAGATGCCCAGCATCGGCATCACATAGCTGCCGGCCAGCGAACCGACCAGCACGATGCGTCCCTGTGTCGGGCGCAGCAAAGGCACCGCCAGCTGCACCGCACGCAGAGGGCCGAACAGGCAGACCTGAAAGACCTTTTGTGTTTCGTCCTGGCTCACCGTCTCCATCGGCGTCGCCGGATTGATGGCGGCGCAATTGATCAGACCGTCGATGCTGGACACGCCCATGGCGGCGAGATCGGCAAATATCTTTTCGATCGAAGGCATGCTGGCCAGGTCGAGCAGCATCACTTCCTTGAACTGCTTGGTGGCGCGCAGCTTTTCGCGTTGCGCTTCGGTACGGCAAGTGGCATAGACCTCGTAGCCGGCGGCCAGCAGTTTGTCACCGACGACTGCTCCGGTTCCCCCTGTGGCGCCGAACAGCAATACCTTCTTCTTGTTTCCCGGCATCTTGCACTCTCTCCCTGGTTTTTATTGATGAATCTTCAAATTTGATCTTGGCTGCCTAGCGGCTGGAAAAACGGGGCTTGCGCTTTTGCATGAATGCCTGCGGACCTTCGATGAAATCCTGCGAAGAGGCACTGTAGCCCATTGACTCGGCCTCGGCAGCCAGCTGGCTCGCCAGATCATTGCCAAGCGAACGCGTGATCAGCGACTTTATCTGCGCCTGTGCCATGGCAGGGCCATTGGCAAGTCGTCGTGCGATCTTGTCGGTTTCGGCGATCAACTCATCGTCCGGTACCACCCAATTGATCAAGCCGCAGTCCTGCGCCGATCTGGCATTGACGACATCGCCGAGCAGCGCAATTTCCATGGCCTTCTTGACGCCGACAGCGCGGGGCAAGTGGTACGAGGTTGCTGCGTCCGGCGATGCACCGACGTTGACATGCGCGAGGACGAAGCCGGCGCTTTCCGCCGCGATCACCAGGTCGGACGCAATGGCAAAGCCGAGCCCGGCGCCAGCGGCAACGCCATGGACGCTGGCAAGAATGGGTTGCGGCAGCCGATTCATCACGCTGAGGATGAGATTGCCCTTGGTGACGCGTGCCTCAAACGACAGGCGTCGCTCGCCGGGTGTCTGCGTGGCGGCGAGGGCGAAACCCTTGACGTCGCCGCCGGCCATGAAGTGCTTGCCCGCGCCATTGATGACGATGCAACGGATGGCAGTGTCCTGCTCTGCCGCCAGCAGGAATGCCAGCAGTGCCTCCAGCATCTCCGGGCTTCCGGCGTTGCGTTGATCGGGCCGATTGAAGGTGATGCGGGCAATGCCGTCTTCAACGGCGGTCAAAAGATGATCAGTCATTTGCGGGTCCTGTGAAAATCTGTCGCAGCGCACTGCGGGAATTGACTATCATATTGTACTGATCAAAAAGTCGACGGAGAGTCACGCAATGTTCCAGAGTCTGGGGTTGGAAATCGAAGGCCACATCGGGCGCCTGGAGTTTCGCCGACCGAACGAGTTCAACGCATTCGATGAAATACAGCATCGTGAATTTGCCTCTGCGCTGGCGCAATTGCGCCAGAACCAGGAGATTCGCGTCATCCTGATGCATGCCCAGGGCAAGGCCTTCCTCGGTGGCGGCAATTTCGATTACTTGCGCCAGTTGCGGGACGATGCCGATCTGCGCCGCCGCACGTATCAGGAGGCGTACGACATCTTCTCGCTGCTGAACGACATTTCTGTACCCATCGTCGTTGCAGTTCAAGGGCACGCGCTGGGTTTTGGCGCGACCATCGTCACATCGTGCGACATCATTGTGGCCTGGCAGGATGCAAAGATCGCTGATCCGCACGTCAAGGGCGGCCTGGTTGCAGGCGATGGTGGTGTTCTCAGCTGGTCTGCCGCCGCCGGGGTGAACCGCGCCAAGCGCATGCTGCTGACCGGTGACGCCATCAGTGCACGTGAGGCCTACGCCTTCGGTCTCGTGACCGATCTCGTGGCGACGCCGGAAGAAGCTTATCCGACCGCGCTGGCATTGGCGCAGCGTATCGCCGCCTTGCCGCCGATGGCCGTGCAGGGCACCAAGCGCGCCTTCAACGCCCTGGGTAAGCAGCGCAACAGCGCCGCACTCGAGACCTCGCTGTTGTCGGAAATCGCCTCGATCACCAGCGATGATCTGGAAGAGGCCCTGAAAGCGGCCACCGAAAAACGACCGGGCGTTTTCAACAATCGATGAATGGCTTTTAGCCACAGAGGTCACAGAGGACGCAGAGAAATGCATAGCCGAACGATGCGCCCGATCGCAACAACGGAGTAAATCAGCCTTTATCGAAAATGTTTTTCTCTGTGATCTCTGTGTCCTCTGTGGCCAGAAGAATTTTGGCTTTTAGTTTTAGTAATGGAGACAAGTAATGCCAGGAGTTCTTGAAGGCGTCCGTGTGCTTGATTTCGGGCGTTATATCGCCGGTCCCTACTGTGCCTGCCTGCTCGGCGACATGGGTGCCGAGGTGATTCGTGTCGAACGCATTGGTGGTGGCGAAGACCGCTACGTGTTGCCCCTGTCGGATACCGAAGGCGGGGCGATGTTTCTTTCGCTCAACCGCAACAAGAAAAGCATCACACTTGACCCGACCACGCCGGAAGGGCGTCGCCTCGTCGAGAAGCTGGTCGCGACGGCCGACATCGTCGTTGTCAACCTGCCACCGCAGGCACTCGAATCGATGGGCCTGGATTACGCATCGCTCTGCCGGATCAAGCCCGACATCATTCTTACCTCGCTCAACGCCTTCGGTTCCGGCGGGCCGTGGAGCAATCGCCTCGGCTTCGACGGCATTGCACAGGCGATGTCGGGCCTGGTGTACATGACTGGTCACGAAGGTGATCCGCAAAAGGCATATGGGCCCTGGGCCGATTTTTCGGCAGCCACTTTCGCCGCGTTCGGCACCTTGTCCGCATTGTTGTGGAAGCGGCAGACCGGGCAGGGCCAGCACGTCGAGGGGGCGCTGCTGATGGCGGCGCTGGTACCGGCGGTCGGCCTGCTCTCCGAACAGGCAGTGACGCAGGCCAACCGCACGCCCACGGCCAACCGCAGCCAGACCGGCGCGCCGGCCGACATGTTCAGGACAAAGGACGGCTGGGTGATCGTCCAGGTGGTCAGCAATGCGTTGTACAAACGCTGGGCGCGACTGATGGGCGAGGCGATGTGGCTTACGGATGAACGCTTCAAGGACGATGCGGCGCGAGTAGTGAATAGCGAAACCATCAGCGAGCGCATGGCGCGATGGTGTGCGGAACGCAGCAACTCGGAAGTATTGGAGACACTGGAAAAGGCAGGCATTCCTGCCGGCCCGGTGTTGAAGCCGCAGGAAGTGTTGGACCACGAGCACCTCAAGGCCATCGGCGCCTTCAAGGAAATCAGCTATCCCGG
The DNA here is from genome assembly GCA_947478755.1 of Betaproteobacteria bacterium. GTDB lineage: Bacteria > Pseudomonadota > Gammaproteobacteria > Burkholderiales > Rhodocyclaceae > Georgfuchsia. The sequence continues at coordinate 7,006 of CANJXH010000101.1, forward strand.
CATCCCTGCACCGGTACCGCTGCTCTCAACGCCGGTCAGCCTGTCGGTGACGCCGGGCACCATACGCAGCGCCCCGCCGCAAATTGGTGAGCATACCGATGCCATCCTGGCCGAGATCGGTGTCGATGCTGAGGAAATTTCACGCCTCCGATCAGCGGGGACGATCTAGCTCTACATCAAGTGGCACCCCGACCAACGACAAGTTCGAGGAGACGAACATCATGAGCGACGCATTTCGCAAATTCGACCTGACCGGCAAGACCGCGCTGGTGACCGGCGGTGCAACCGGCATCGGCTATTACATGACCCGCGGCCTGATGAGCTCGGGCGCGACGGTCATGGTCGCGGCAAGACGTGAAGACGTGCTGCAGCAGGGCGCCGCAAAGCTGCGCAGCGAATCAAAAGCCGGAGACATCCTCTGCCACAGCGTCGATCTCAGCCAGCGCGACAGCATCAAGGCGCTCTCCGAGCATGCGATCAAGGCCATGGGCGGCGTCGATATTTTCATCGGCAATGCCGGGCAGGACATTTTTGAAAAAGTCGAAGCCATCAGCGACGACGTGATCGACCGTCTGTTCCAGGTGAATACCTCGGCCAACATCGAACTGGTGCGCGCTTTTCTTCCCGGAATGCGCAAGAAAAGATGGGGCCGCATCATCTTCAGTTCCGCCGGGGCCAGCCTGGCTGCACCTGCGCAGGATGGCATGGGCATCTACAGCGCGTCGAAGGCAGCGTTGAACTCCTTTACCCGCACCATCGCCACGGAGGCCGGCCACGATGGCGTCACCGCGAATGCCCTGATCCTCGGTGGTTACCTCACCCCGATGATGGCCGAGCATCTGGCCCTGTTGGAGCAGACGAAGGGGCCGGCGGCGGCCAAGGGATTCACCGACTCCTTCGCGAGCATGATGGCGCTTGGGCGCATGGGTCGCTGTGACGAGGTGGAGGGCGTGATCCAGATGCTTGCGAGCAATGCCGGCAGCTACATCAGCGGCACCTGCATGGCCATCGACGGCGGCCTTGGCGCGATGCTGCGACCAAACCCGCCGCCGGCCGAGCCGGTGTACCCGCCGCCGTTCTGAATCACACCACGCTGTAGCCGCCGTCAACGACGAGGGCGTGGCCCACCAGATACGAAGCGCGGTCTGAACACAGGAAAAGGACAGGCCCGGCCTGATCGTCGGGTTCCGCAATGCGGCCCATGGGCAGGGCGGCAGCGACCATGTCCAGTGTCAGGCCATCTGCATCGGCAATCGACCCCAGGGCCATGCGCGTGCGCGTGTACCCGGGGCACAGTGCATTGATGCGGATGCCATGCTTTGCGTAGTCGATGCCGCCGGCCTTGGTGAGACCGATGACGCCATGTTTGGAAGCCACATAGCTGCCATTGTTGGGAACGGTCACGATGCCCGCAGCCGATGCAACGTTGACGATGGCACCGCCACCGGACTTGAGCATCGCCTCGATCTCGTGTTTCATGCACAGCCAGACACTCTTGAGGTTGACCGCGATGACCTTGTCAAAGGCTTCCTCGGAGAACTCTGCCAACGGCAGCACTTCAGAGCGAATGCCGGCATTGTTGACCGCGCAATCGAGCTTGCCGTAACGGGCAACCGTACGCTGCACAAAGCCGGCGACACCTGCATCCCGCGTGATGTCGAATACCTCGCTCAGCACTTCCGCACCGCAGTCTCGTGCCATTCGCGCCGTCTCTTCGAGTGCCTTCGAATCGAAATCCGTGATCGAGAGCCGGGCGCCGGCCTTTGCAAACGCCAGTGCTGTCGCCCTGCCGATGCCACCCGCTGCGCCAGTTACCAGTGCGGTCTTGCCTGCGAATTCAATGCTCATGTTTGATGCCTCCTTAACAGTCAGATTGCACAGTTGGTAATGCCGCCATCGCAAAGAATCAGCTCGCCGGTGGTGTAGCCAGCCCGCGCCGAGCAGAGAAAGGCACAGAGTGCCGCCATTTCTTCTGGCTTGCCGACGCGGCCGACCGGAATCTGGTTTCCCATTGCGGCCATGAAGGCTTCTTCACTCATGCCCACATCGCGTGCCCGGTCGCTGAAAAACCGATGGGCCATGTCTGTATCGATGGCGCCGGTAGCAATCGTGTTGACGGTAATTCCCCAGGGGGCGACCTCGGCTGAGATCGTCTTGCACAGCGAAACCGCGGAGAGTCGCGTGGTATTCGCGAGGGCATAGGCAAAGTTGAGCTGGCCGCGCATGGGCTGCTTTGAACAGGCGGCGCCAATGGTGACGATGCGGCCCCAGTGCTGTTCGCGCATGTGCGGCACCACCTGCCGGACAAGACGCGAAAAACACAGTACCAACGTATGGAAGCTGTAGGCGAAGTCCTCTTCCGTCAACTCGAAAAACGCACCGTGGTCGGGCGTAGGCGGGTTGAACACCGCGATGTCGGGTGCGCCGAGTTCCTGCTTCACACGTGCGATGGCCTTGTCGATGTTATCGAGAACCGAGAGGTCGGATGAGAAGCCAATGGCCGTGCCACCCGCCGCCCGAATCATCGCGACCGCGTCGTCAATTGGCCCCTGGGTGCGAGCCACGATCGCGATCTTGCAGCCCGCTTCAGCCAACTCATTGGCAACCGCACGGCCAATGCCCTGGCTGCCGCCCATGACGAACGCAACCTTGTCCTTTATGCCGAGATCCATCTGCTCCTCCTTGTTATTAGTTTTTCGATTGCTGCGATTCGTCATCTGACCCGCAGGCCGGGTGCTGCTAATGCGAATGCAAATGCCATGCAAACTCCTTGTCGCCGAGGTCCATGCGTCGCACTGCCGTAAGGCCGACACCATTGCGGTTGCCATGTACAGAAGCGATTCCTTCCCACAGACCATTCCACGCTTCGAAACCCTCTGGCGGCAGCCCGAGCCCCTTGCCGAAGCGCCAGTTCGATTGCTGCACCGTTGCATTGCCGTTGTCATCAATACTGTAGCTGGCTGCATCGCCCTGCGCCTGAGCGAGGCGTGTAAATAGCCTGGCGAACGATTCGACAACATTGTCGGGGCAGCGTGGGTGACCAAGCTCGTCGCAGATGAAGTCGTGGTACTGCATGCCGATCTGCTTGCCCGCGATTCTGCCGATGGCGGCAGCGTCGGCCGGGCCGAGCACCTCGCACATCGCCGAGAGCATCGAGCGTACGTATTCCATGCAGTAATTGCGTTTCACCTTGGCAAGATGGTCGTCGTCCCAGCTGACGGTGGGCAGCGTGCCCGCCGGACCCGGTGGCATTTCACCCGGTGCGAATCGCAGCCGTTCTTCTGGCGCGAGTTCGCGCTCTTCCTCAATGTAATAGCCGATAGCGCCCGGGCCGCCGTCCGTCGTCTGCGATGTGCACACAAACCCCAGCCTCGGGTTGCCCAGCAGCACGCCGTTGTTGGCGTGCCAGCCGTAGAGCATGGCGCTGCTCATTTCAGTGGGGATGCCGCACACAGCCGTACCGTCGAATATCCAGCGCGGCGGCAGGTAACGCACCCAGGATTTCTTGTCGGTCTCTGGAATCCATTCGACCTTGGCACCGCCCAGTGCATTGGAAAGGTAATGGTATTGCGCACAGGCCACCGCGTGGGGTAGTTTGGTCAGGCCAAGTTTTTCCAGTCCGGACAGAAATTTTTCCTTCTGCTGGCGACGGAAGGAGCAGAACACGACCTCGGCGCCGCGCTTCGCGCCGGCGCGACTCGCCAATGCGAGCAGCAGGCCGGTAAGGTAGCGGTGGTAAAGATCACCAACGACGGAAAGATCCTTGTGCTTTAACTGCGAAGGGGA